>CAMKRB010000237.1 GCA_946415045.1 uncultured Myxococcales bacterium | reverse complement strand
TATTGGCAGCCTTTTCGGCTTCGAGTGCTGCTTTCTCGGCTTCAAGTCTGGCAATCTCACTGCGCAGCTCTTCCACTTCCTTCTGCGTTGCCAGCCCAAGCTTCGACGCGACGACGTTTTTCAATGCTTCGGAGGCTTCCTGCGCCTTTGTCAGCGCGGCCATGCCCAAATCCATCGCCTTCTGTGCCTGCGGCGTCGACAGCAGCTGCTGCGCTCGCTCCGATTCCATCAGCGTCATGCCCTTTGTCAAAATCTTGTCAACGATTGCTGCAACACTCTTCTTTACTTCGCTCATTTCAATACCTCATAAATGTGAATCAACAGGGGGCCCATAACCCCTGCCCCCATTTTACCACGCATCGTTCATTCATAACACAGTTTTTTTCTACGCGTCGCATCGTTGGTGATGCTCGGCTATGCGCACTTCGTGCGCATACGCCTCGCCGCGCCGTCTATCTCGGCTGCGCCTCAATACGCCGGCGCTTTGGGTTTGGATCCCTGAAAACCATCAGAATCAGGGCTACTGCAAAAATGTGTATGAACACAATTGGCGTTGTATATCATCAGCCCCCGGTTTGAGCGCAGTGTCACAGATCTTTGCACCACAATGCTTGATAAAAGCACCACAATCGCCGTACATCCCCCAACAAAAAAGGCGGCCAGTGGCCGCCTTTAACAGCATGATGGAATGATTTAACCTTTGTAATCGTAGTGCCAGGGTTCACTTTTAATGTTATAGAATTTATCATCTGGTCCGTTATCAATTAACCATCTTTCGAGCGGTTTGGATGAATCCTGAATCTTGTAACGACCATTGGCATCTTTAACCTTTTTGCCATTGACTTTGACGGTATCCATCGCAAAATCGATTGCAATACCGCTTTGGTGATTGCTGGTTCCGGGTTTCGCGGCCAATGCCTGGCCACCAATGCCATACTTATAATTTGCATATAACTCAATTTGACCGCTGTTTCCTCCGGATTTAGAGGCTTTTGTTCCTGCGGATGTCATGGCACGATAAGTGGATGTAATGGCAAGCCCTTTCCCACTGTGCGTACTCTTATATTTATTGTGCAAATTGTTGAATGACTCTACAGCCTTATCTGCGATCTTCCACTCTTTATTATTGGCATCTTTAATAGGTGCAAGGGTGATTTTCTTCGATTTACCACCAGAATAACCGATTGTATCGTCCATTTCGTACACTTTTCCGGGATCGTTACGGAATGCTCCCCATGATGTTGTTCCGACTTCACCGTCAACGCTGGATAAGTTACGGGTGAACTGATAATACATAACATTTAGGAATGTTTTGTGATCCATTTTGCCTTCGGCGCCATGTTCAAAACCATACTTTTTCAAGTAGTATTGGATGGTTTTAACAGCTGATCTGTTTGAAGAGTTTTTACCGATGAGTTCTGTCCCTGTATAGAGACCGGCAGGATCAGGCTCATCTGGCTTTACTTCTTTTGGTTTTTCTTCTTTTGGTTTTTCTTCAACACCACGATCTGCATCGCCACCGGCCGATCCACCACCATCATTTGCAGAAGAACCGCCTTTCTTGCCAGTGATGACGACTTCGTCGAGCATCGTCGGCATGAGTTCTTTCAGTCCGTGAGATAGTGCATATTCATAGGATTTATCGCCGAACTTGCCGTCGACAACCAATTTCCCTTTCGTCCCTTCCTGCCACTTGGCAATACTTTTTACTGTGATTTCGTCATACTCGTTTGTCTTGGCAATGCCGAGGTATGTTTGCAGATACTCGAGCATTCCGGGGTTGCGTCGGGTGTTGTACTTGATTGCATCTGCAACATTGATGTTAGGATACTCGACCGCAGGGGCTGTAGGAATTTCGGGGCTCTGGGGATTACCATCACCAGTCTTATCGGTTGAACTGTTCAAATCCTGTTTGTCACTGTCTTCATGTTCGGAATTGGTTATAACTGCACCGTTTGTGGCATTTCCTGTGACTGCACCAGTTTCCGTATTTCCGTTTGCCCTGGCTCTGGCCTTCGCTGCGCGATCAATTATTTCCTGTGCCTGCCTTACACATGGGCCGACAGTTTCTGCATAATCCGCTGCTGTTGCATAATTGCCTGAATTGATCCCGCTTGACTGAATGCACTCAAGTGTCTTGGTTGAATTTGCCAGTATTTCAGCGATTTTTGCTTCCCGTTTGCTTGCGTCTGGTTCATAGAATTTTGAGCGATATTTTGATTCAGAGACGAATTTGGTAACGATATTCTTGACTGTTGCACCATGTGTAACGAGGTAATCCTCCAGGGTATCAAAGGTTTTGAAATAATCCTGCATGCTAATTTTCGTTTTGCCATTATCCGGACCAATTATCATATACTTATGTCCCGGATTTTTCGGATGATAGGAGCGTTTGGGATCATTATCCACTTTTGTCTTGGTGGCTTCCAATTGCGACTGAGTCAGACGTTCAGTCGTCCATTCCAATGTATATTTGCCATTGGCAATATCAGTCTGATTGGCTTTAACGCCTCCTTGATTGTATCCAGCCCTGAAAGAATAGCCGCTCTCGAGCATACCTTGTCCGGCAGCCAATACCGGATTGTTTGTGCCAGCTTTCTCCGCAGCTTCAGCCATCTCAAGAACAAAATCGGTTTTTCTGGTAAGCACGTCATATCGCGCAGTAGGTCTAAGGCCGACCGACTCCTGCCACTCGGCAAATGCATTGATACTCGCCTTGTCGAACTCGGTTGTATTGAAGCCAAGCTTTTGAAGCAGCCTGGTCTTGTTGAACTTGAGTTTGTTCTCATTAGTGTAGGCAGTTTTGAAGTCATTGTCGATTAAAGCTTTCAAATTTGCCTCATCAAAAACAAACTTGCCATCCTGTCCGCGTTTTAGTAGGGTACCCTTGTTTTTGGCTTCAGGTAATGGCTGTGTTTTCTGCTCATTCATCACACCCTGAGTTGCTGCGTTGGCTGCTTGCACTTTTTGCTGCGCAGCTCCCTGTACCTGATCGACAGAAGCGTTTCTTTTCTGATAATCCATAATTCCCTCCTCCTGTGTTAAGTTTACTTGCTCACAAATAAACCCGGATTCACTATATCATTTTAAGGATGGCATTTCAGCTGATTAATCACTTTTTTTTCTATTTTGGCAACAAATTCAGTCGAATACAGTGCAGCAAGGGTTTCCATGTCCATGGTCACCGGCGAGCCGTATGTGCCGAAGGCACATAGGCGAGCGGCAAGGCGTATGTGGGCACGGAAGCGGCCTGACGCGCCTGTGCCCGCATAGCCGCGCCACAATAAACACAAACCGCTTGCACTATCGCATCGAATTGCGTAAAAGAACCCGGCTTTTTTGCGACACTCTGCAAAGGATGGTAGAGTAATGGATTTGTTTAGCAAGTTGCCGGACGATGCGCCGGTTACGAGCGATGAGATAAGGAATTCCGCGCTCGTTAGAAGATTACGTGTGCTGCTGCATGCCAGCCCTCTGTATCAGCTGGGACAGTCGGACACGCGGCGCGATGAGGCTTTCCGCCATTACGACACCCTCGTCATTGCCCTGAAAATACTCGATGTGATTGCCGAACGCATGGGCATGGAAATCGAGGCCGACCGCGAATACATCGATTTTTCGCTGGCACCGTTGCTTGACGCGATGGACAGGCGCGCGGGGCTGTTGCCTGATGTCGAACGGCATGTGCAGATTACCGACAAGGTTTTTGCGGCGCTGCGCAACGACGGCGATGCCCGCAGACCGTTTAAAATTCCGTATTCCGACCTGGACGAAAGCGGCGAACTCGTCGAGCGGCAGCTGGAATTTCGTCTGATTCAGGATGCGTTCGGGCTGAACGGCGATTTGGTGATGCGGCTCACGAATGAGGCTGTCAACCTCAACTTTAATGCGCTTGAGCTCGATCTCGAAGACAGCCAGGCGGCCACCGAGGCCATCGTGCATTCGCAGATGTGCCGCGGAAAATTCGACGAAGCCCGTAGAAATGCACATTATGCCGTGCGTCAGTCGCGGCTCTACTGCGACCGGCTGCGCAAGATGCTGCGCGATACACAGCGCGATATTTCGCGCGTTGATTGGGCCGAAAAAGCGCCGAATCTCATCGCCGAGGCCATGGGGCATCTCGAGGACAGGCTCGATGTCGAGCACAACATCATCCTGACGGCGACCGACCGCCTCGACTCACTCACGCCCGGCACCCCCGAAAGCCTTGCTGTTGCTCGAATTGTGGCCGCAATTCAGTATTGTGTCGAGACGCATACGGTGCTGCAGCGCGAGCTGATGACGGCGCGTACCACGTTTTTGGACAGCCAGGCGCAGCAGGCATTCGTCGCAGAGAATATCTCGAAAATGCCGGATTTGATGCGCGAAGTCGTCGAACCGATGATGGCCATGTCGGTGACCGATGTGACCGCAATTGCCGAAAAGACGATTCCGCATCTGATGGCGCCCAAAGTGCCCGAGCAGGTATCGCTGTGCTTTTTGTTCGATGGGCTTTTACGCCCCAAACGCGCGCTGCGCCGCGATTGGATCGATATCGAGCCGTTCGAGCCCGACCATCTGGCCGGCGATATCGCGCTTTATAGCGAAAACGACCGAAAAATCGCCGAACACCTGCTGCAGAGCGTCGTGCACAAGACATCGCTCACCGATTTGCTCGCCTACGCCCGCACGCAGAGATTCACGCATGCGCAATGCGCGGTTATCGTGCTGCTCGTGATGCAGCATTTCGATATCGAAAGCACCGAAAAGCCGATCGTCCGCGTCGAAAAATCGGGACAACTCCTCGTCGATACCGAATTCTACGGCGACGATGTCTGGCTCGAACCAATGGAATCATTTTAATAAGCAATGTCTGCCCGGGAGTGGAGATGATGATACATCGTTTCAGGATTTACAGCTTAGAGCTTTGAGCTTTGAGTGATCATTGAACCAAACTCCAAACTCCAAACTCCAAACTCCAAACTCCAAACTACAAACTCCAAACTCTTAGCAAGCCATCCATTCCATTGTTGGGAGACAGGACTTTAATACTTTTAAGGAAATATCATGTCGCTGGAACTAACAGATGTTTTTCGGGCAGCCACGCTGATTCAGTGGGGATTGCAGCCGCGCGTGCGACCGATACAGAATACCGAATACCGCGAGCTGATTCGCGAATATCTCAACCGCAGCGAATTCCGCGATGTCGTGGCCGAAATGAGCGACGGCCTTGGTCTTTACGTGCTCAATGTGAGCGAGCACGGCATCGTGCTCAGCCCGCGGGAAGGGAGCGTGTTCTGGATGAAGGCGTCGGAATTCCGGTCGAGCAATTCGTCGGCCGACGTCCGTCTGCTCGACGGCCTCATCCAGATAACCATTGCGGCGACTGTATTTCCGCGAGCCCGCGATCTCGAGGACGACGTCAATCGCCCGCGTCCGCCTGTGACCGTCGACGAAGTGGACGATTCATTGCGCGGGATTTGCGCCCGTCTCAAAGAGGAATTCGCCACGGTCGATCCCAACATGGACGATATCCGCACAGGACTTTACGATGCGTGGCGTGTCTACGACAACATGCAGTCGGTGCGCGAAACCAAGGACGGCCGCGAGGCGCGCAACACGACGTCGCGCTTCATCCGATACAACCTCGAACGCCTCAAGGAATTCGGCTGCTTTACCGAAACGCGCTACGCCGGCAAACAAGCCTGGCAACCCACCCGTCGCTACAACGTGCTCGTCCAGGAACTCGCCGCTTCGCGCCTGTTCGACGAAGTGATGAAAATCAAAAACGCCGGCAGCGCCGACGATCTCGAAGATGTCAACGAGCCGCTGCTCGACAGTGAGCCCGTCTCCGTCGAGGATTGGGGCCGCGAATTCCGCGACGATTCGGTCGAAATCGATCCCATGGGCGACGCCCTGCCCAAAGATGGCGTCAAACGCAACGATTTCGATTCGATTAACGATGTCGGCGGTCTGGGCGACGACGAATCAAACGATTCTTCCGATGAGGATGTTTAGGTAGGGGGCAATGCCCCCTGCGGCGCTATTTGCAAGCAAA
>CAMKRB010000236.1 GCA_946415045.1 uncultured Myxococcales bacterium | reverse complement strand
GGTGCGGCGTGTTTGAAGATATTGCGGATGATGATGGCGATGGTGTGATCAATTGTCTGGATGCATGCCCCCATAATTCTACAAAATCTGCCAATGAAGGCGCTGGAGATTGCGGGGTAAAGGACACCGATCGGGATGGCGTGGATGATAGCGAGGATGTTTGCCCGACAAAACCAGATATTGATTCTGTAGAACAATTTGACAAAACGCTGTTACAACAGATGGAGCTATTGGACGATAACGACAATCCCGATATTGATGCGATTCGTAATCTTGATGATGCAAAACGAGCGAAATTGTGTGGTATCTTAATTGAAAATGAAGATGGAGGCATTGATACGTTTCACATCTATAACGCTAAAGATCTTGATTATCTGCGTGTTAAACTGCTCGAAATATATAAGAGAGTATCTTGCAGCGATTCTTTGGATCGTTGTGATGACAATATTCGAACAAAGTGCATAGACGGTATAAAACGTACTTATCATTGTGGAAGGTGTTACCGTGATGATGATGGGAATATTCAGTGTAAGGAGGAATTTCCGAGTTTAGTTAATATATCTCCCGATCCGCTTACTGCTGAGCTGTTAATTATACTTGAAAATGACATCAATCTTGATGACGCATCGACCACATTGTTTTACGAGGATAATGCATGCTTTTCGATGTGGAATCCACTTCCTTATATTACAAATGTTGAATTTAACGGCAACGGACATACAATTAGATATACGAATCTCAGGAGCTCTGACAAGCATCATCGGTGCAGTATGAGTGATGCGTTTTTTGACAGTATTCGGTATTCCAACGTACATGATCTGACGATAGACTTTAATGTTCAGGGGAGCGGACATGCCGTCTTTGCAAATTCGATGGCCAATTCACAGCTGAATAACATCACGCTTAATTCGGATCTTCTGGAAACAAATGCGGCAGATGAATCTGGCGTTGGTTTGCTTGTTGGAAATTTGGATTGTTCGAATAATTGTGATTTAAGTGATATTCAATTTGTACCATATGATAAAATAAGGATTCTGGCCGAATATGCCAATAATGTTGGCGGGGTGGTTGGAAAAAGTATGCATAGACAACAACATAATGCAAGCAGTACAATTAAAACAAAAATATTATTTAAAGGTAAGGTTCAGATAGGGAATGTCAATGGGAATAATTATGTTGGCGGAGTTATTGGTTTTGGAGATATCGCTTGGGATAGTCCATTAAATATTGAAATCGGAACTGTTCATGGAAACGATTATGTTGGAGGAATAATCGGATTCGGCGATTTAAAGCATAGTCAGGAGTTAAATGTCTCTTGTGATGTTGTGTCGGGTAATGATTATGTAGGTGGAATAATCGGCAGAGGCGGATACGAACAGTCTGAGCGTCTTAACTTGGAAGCGGCATTTGTGGGGGGACGTGATTATGTTGGCGGTGGAATCGGCTTTTTTGAGAATTATTCAGTGAATTCAGTTTATACGTCAGATTATGGTGTTGTTAGTAACATTTACTTAATAATCGGTGGTGATTATGTCGGCGGGTTGATGGGATATGTAGAACTAAGACCGAGTAACTGGGGAAATGATTTTTTTGAAAATACGCATGTACAAAATAGTGTTCGCTATATTGAGGCAAGTGGTGACTATATCGGAGGTGCGTTCGGACTTGCTCGTTCCAGTTTTATGAATGTTGACAATTATGTTGGTGCTGTTAAAGGACACAATTTTGTTGGTGGCTTCGCAGGAAGTATTAGAGGTGATAAAATGTCATTTATAGTAGTGATAAAGAATAGTAGTGTATTTCTCGGCAATGTCAATAATGTTATTGGTGAATTGTATGCAGAATCTGAATGTGTTGGAGGCGTTCTTGGTAATTCGGATAATCCGCTGGGATTGTCAGGGATTTATAATGATGTCGGCTCGATTCATGCTTTGAGAGGCGGTGGCGGCGTTTCTGGTTGTGTGGATAAGATAGAGGAAATTAATAATATATATAATCGTTTGGGTATTGTTCTCGCTGAGAGTGATTTTGGAGGTATTTTGGGAAAAATTCGTAATAAAGTTACGGATAGATTGGTTGTTTCTAATGTTAATAGCTATATATATAATGTTGCGACGTCAGATGCATTGCCTTCTTCTGGATATATCTTTGGACTGTTTGGAAGTATTGATGTTGGCGGGCTGGATATATTTAATATATCTATATCTGGTGTACTGATTAATCAATTGTCTTCTTATGTAAATGGATTGTCATGCACAGAGAGTTATGCTGGTCTTTTGAACCTAAGTAATGAGTATATTATATTGCCCCATCCTTCTGTCGATATTATGCAATCCGTATTTGGCGCTGCGGGCTCTAATGATGACAATCAATGTTATAATGTCATCTCGTCTGATCATGACAAAAAATTCTACGACTTCAACAACAGCTACTGGTTTTCGCCAGATAGTGAACATTATGCGCCGTTCGGTAAGAATGTCAGTTACGATGCGAGCAAACTCACTGCATTTGGGGATAACGCAAATGAGATTTCCGAAGTTGCTGATTCTATCAAGGTCTGGGAACCAGCGACCGAACAAATCGAATTGGGAGGCAAGAGCTTCGAATTGCCCGTTGTGTTTACCAAAGAGCAGTTCCTGCAAGAAACCGGATTGACTTATGACCAGAGTCGATATACGGATTTTGACAACTGGTGCCGCAGGGTTGAACAGGAACATCCCGAATTGTTGGATGAGATAGAGTAGTGGTTGTGGTTTTGTGAGTTTTGGGGAGGCTGGGACGATGAATATCAAAGCATTATATGGTTTCACGATATTATGGTTTGTCGCAGCCTCAGTATGTGCGGCAGGCTGTTCGCTCGAAGATCCTTGCGAACCAAACGAAACGCTCTCGGAAGATGGCAGGTGTATACCAATTCCTGCAGAACCAAACGATTGCGGACGTTCGCACTATAATTGTATGAGTTATGGCGTAGAATTGGCGGTTTGCGAGGTCAGAACCGATGCAGCCGATAATATGACAACCCATCGCTGTGTTGTAAATACATGTGTATCAAACTTCCACAAATCGAAGAATCCGGATGAATCCATGTCGCAGGTAATGTCGGATGTCTGTTTGCCCGATACAGTACATGAATGTGGGAGACCTGACAATGATTGTACAAAGCTAGAGGGCGTGGATATTCCAAATTGCGAATCGGGGCAATGTGTGGCTTCTGCGTGCAAGCAGGGCTATATCCTTTCAAACCGCGCATGTTTAAAGAATAGCACGCGCGAATGTGGAGCAGAAGGCGCACCCAAAACCGATTGCATCGAATCATGGCTGCCAAATCTTTACCACAACAACGCCACCTGGATTTCAGCCAGTATCGCCGGATGCGCGGATAATGCATGCATCGTGAGCTCGTGCCGGAATCTGACGGATGAATCAGATCAGAGCGAAATGCGGTTTGTGAAGAAATCCTGCAGTGATGTGATCGATTTTGCAGAAGCCTATAAAGCGGCTTACCTCGACTTGCGTCACACTGCGATCGAACTGCCTGATTGTATGGAGGATAATGCGCAGCCAAAGAATGTCGATGTGTGTATCGAAGATCTTTGTCCTAACGACGATGCCAAATTTATGCCTGGTGTGTGTGGATGCGGCGTGTTTGAAGATACTGCGGATGATGATGGCGACGGTGTTGTGAATTGTCTGGATGCATGCCCCCGGAATTCAAGCAAATCAGTAGATATAGGCAATGGCGGGTGTGATGTAAATGATTCCGATCACGATGGCGTGGATGACAGTGGGGATGTTTGCCCAACCAGAGATAATGTAATGACTGTGGAACAACTGAATATGGACACCCTCAGATCGATGTCTTTGCTTGGTGCTGACGGTAAGCCGGATGTTGAAAAAATTCGCGCACTCACCACCGAAGAACGCGCACAAATGTGCGGAATCTTTGTGCCGAAAGAATTCGGAGATGTGGACGGATTTCACATCTATAATGCGAAAGATCTCGACTATCTGCGCATTCTTTCAAAAGACATTGTTCAGAAAGAAACCTGCGAAAATGGTACGGATTCATGCCGCAATAATATACGTACGAATTGTGTGGATGGATTTAAACGAACTTATAGTTGCTACAAGTGTAGTACATCGGATTCGATTGTTTCATGTACAGATGCTGCAGGAAATGCTGTAGAACCCAATGAAATGCATAAATATCTTCACATTGTGCTTGAGAACGATATTAATATAAATGATGGAGTGGATTCGTTGTTTTACACGAATGGTGATTGCATCGCATTATGGACGCCGATTCCATACATTTGGAATATGGAATTCGATGGAGGCAATCACACGATTCAGTATACCAACCCCCGACTTCGCAACGACTTGCTCAGATGCAATCTAACGGATGCGTTTATCGACAGCATCCGGTTTTCTGATGTTCATGACTTAACCATTGATTTTAATATGCGTGGCAATGGGCATGGGGTATTTGCGAATTCGATTGTGGGGTCGTCACTGAGTCATATTGTGATAAACTCTTCCAGTCTTGAAACGAGCGTCACAGACGATCTGGGCGTTGGAATCCTCGCCGGTAGTTTTGATAATGAAACGGTTAATACGAATTTTGAACTGACTGCTGATTTGTCGGATATTCGCTTTGGAAATAGGGACGGTTTACGCGTTGTGGCTGAATATGCAGATAATGTTGGCGGTGTGATTGGCTGTATGACGGAAGACTCGTCAATTGATGCTGCGATGTTTGTTCAGTCGCTTTCTGTTGGTGAGATCATTGGAAAGAATCGCGTTGGTGGCGTGCTTGGAACAGGAAAGCTCGTTCAGACAACGCCACTCACTGTTGAAGTCGGATCCGTACATGGCGTGAATGATGTCGGCGGTTTGATTGGATATGGCAAGTATACACAGCAGAATACACTGAATCTGTCTGTGCTGGATGTTAAGGGAAATGATTACATTGGAGGAGCATTTGGGTACCTGGAATATGGCAATATGCTGTGTTCCGACAATGGTCAACCCGTTATTGTAAATAGAGTATATCGAGTTTCGGGCAATAATAAAGTAGGAGGCTTGGTCGGCCATGTTAAGGCGATCAAAAAGTGCGGTTCAGGAACCGGTATCTATATACAGAATAGCGTAGATTACATTAATGCAGAAGCTGATGGTGTTGGTGGCGTGTTTGGACGTCTTGAAAGAGGACAGTTTCGTATAGATAATTATATTAAGAATATTAGAGGCAGGGGGATGGTTGGTGGCATTATAGGGGATGCCGAAAATCGAGATGCAAACGAGGTAAATCTCAGGATAACTCACTCTATTAATGTTGTAGATGACATTCATGTATCCGGGAATGGTTCTGGAGGGGTGATTGGATACTATTTGGCATATGGTTCGTTGAGCCTGAATAACCTCTATAACTATATTAAATATATCAATTTGGATTCCGATGTAAATGAGTTTGGCGGTGTGATTGGACGCATTTCGTTCGATCAGTGTGACACCAGTACTCTTGATCGGGTTTATAATGTTATTGATAAGGTGATGTTGGGGAAGAATGCATACTTTAGTGGACTGGTTGGAGTATATCAGTATTTTATCGCAATGAGTAATGAAGAAAATATATATGATGAATCTGAATTAATCAAAGACGTCAGCAGTTATGTGAAGTCTGTGAATGCCGTCTCAAATGAAAGAGTGTATAGAATCGCTGGCGTTTTGGGTAAGATATCGTTAACTAATAATTCAAAAATTAAGCTGAGTACTATATCAAATGTTTCATCCTATTTGAACTGCTCAGAAGCGAATTGTACTGGTGGGGTAATCCAGATTGAAGATGCTCATGTTGAGACAGAATATCTGCTTAATATCAATAATTCTTCTATCGGCGCATCGAATAGTAATAATCAATGCTACAATGTGATTACATCAGATAAGTATAGTGATCGTGTCGAATTTGAAAACACCTACTGGTTTTCGCCAGATAGCGAACATTATGCGCCGTTCGGTAAGGATGTCAGTTTTGATGCGAGCAAACTCACTGCATTTGGGGATAACGCAAATGAGATTTCCGAAGTTG
>CAMKRB010000235.1 GCA_946415045.1 uncultured Myxococcales bacterium | reverse complement strand
GATATCACTGTTTTTTTTGCAATGATGCCTTTTCCGGCAAAATCATCATGTGATATTCTATCATATTGATAAGTTCATAGCGAGTGAAAAGGCATTGTTTGAGATGGACGCGGCCTATGCCCTGCGGGCATACGGCCTGCGTGCTCGCCTGGAGCCGCGTCACGACACGGCTCTACGGCTCGCTGGCGGCTGCTATCGCTGCGCGATACGCGTGTGCCTGGCATGGGCAACAGCTTGGAGGTGAAAGTCCTCTGTGAACCCTAGTCGTGGGAATCACTAGCCAAGACCAAGGGTGTCCGTCGTGAGGCGGAATCTGAAGGAAGGTGGAGGCAAAGTTTCGACCTGACGATATAGAAACCACATATTAAGGCATACACGGAGGGGCGAGCAGGCGCGTGACTGCAAACCCGATAACGACTCAGGACGCCGTGGGTGTAGATGTGGCAGGTACATGAAATGAAAGCGGTTGCTCTTACCCAGGGAGGTCTCGTCGGCGACCGATAAGGAAGCAGTAACAACGAACGACGAGAAGTCAGCAGAGGCCATAGTAGGCGCAAGCCGAAGGGCTGAACAAAGTACTCAAACCAAGAACAGAAAGGTATTTTATGTGACGAAACCAGAAAGCGGATGCAACTCCCCCTAGACGCAAATTAAGACGAGAGGTCTTACAGTGGCTCAAGGATGGTCAGCATGAATTACTGGAACGTGTCAAGGCGCGAGGAGGGAACACAGGCGAACTCATGGAGCTGATAGCGAATCGGATAAACATATCCAACGCATATCTCCGAGTTCGCAGGAACCATGGCAGTCATGGCATAGATGGTCGCAGCATAGACGAAACCATCGATGACATGAAGCGAAGACGTGGGGAGATTCTGGAATCGCTGCTTCAAGGGAAATATAAGGCAACGCCAGTGCGCGGTGTCGAAATCCCCAAGCCGAATGGCGGCACAAGACAACTCGGTATCCCGACCGTACAGGATAGAATCATCCAACAGGCGGTACACCAGATTTTGAGCCCCCTGTTCGAACCGCAGTTCTCAGATTCAAGCTACGGATTCAGACCGGGCAGAAGTGCCCATGATGCGGTGGAGAAGACGCGTAATCTCTATAATCAGGGATACTGCTACGTCGTAGATATCGACTTGTCCAAATATTTCGACACGATAAACCACGACTTACTCCTTGAAATGCTCAGGCGTACTATCAAAGACGAACGTGTGATACAGCTCATCAAGAGCTTCCTCAAGAGTGGTATGATGAAAGATGGGGTAGTAGTGGAAACAGAGGCAGGAAGCCCACAAGGTGGAAACCTCTCGCCACTCCTCAGCAATATCTATCTCACACCGTTCGATAAGGAACTGGAGGCGCGCGGTCACAAGTTCGCCAGATATGCGGACGACGTGAATATTTACGTCAAGTCCAGACGCGCCGCTATTCGGGTAATGCAGTCATGTACGCGCTTCCTCGAAAGGACACTTAAACTACGTGTGAATCGCGAGAAAAGCCAAGCAGGTAGCCCAATCGGGATTAAGTTCCTCGGATACACATTGCAAGAATGTTCCCAAACGCTAGGCGTGGCACAGCTTAACGTGCATCCTAAGCCAATCGAGCGATTCAAATCCAAGATTCGAGCGATAACACGGCGGGGAGATTCAATTAAAGAGGTCATAAAGCAGCTAAACCAAGCTCTAACGGGCTGGGTCAACTACTACCGTAAAGCCTCAATGACCCCCCTGCTCAAAAGTCTCGATGGCTGGATTCGGCGCCGCATCAGAATGCTACAATGGAGGTATTGGAAAAAGCCCAAAACAAGATACAAAGAGTTAATAAAACTCGGTGTCGGATGTAAGAGGGCTTATGCAGACGCTCACTCGTCTAAAGGCGCATGGGCACCCACTCGCTCGTGGTCAATGCATCACGCGATGACCAATACTTATATTGGTTCACTGGGATACAAAACGCTTGTAAGTATATACGAACGTTTCAATCCACCTGCTGTAAACTCCGTACTTTGAACCGCCGTATACCGGCCGGTACGCACGGTGGTGTGGGAGGTCGGCTAGCCAGATAATGGCTAGCCTCCTACCCAATCGCCGCCTCCACTCGCCAAAAATCTTCGCCATTTGTGAGCGGGCGAGTTATGGAGGAGATGGAGCAGGCAAAGGGGACTTGTTTCTGGGCAGTCGAACGAGGGCGTTGTGCCATGCAGGAATGGTTTTACCCATTGGCATTCGGGCACTTGAAGATATTCGCGATCGCAATGTGGTTTAAGTCGTTATAACCGGTCTGGTTTATCAATGGTGAAAACGGGAAAGTACTATTTCCTTTACGATGAACAGCGAATATGCTGCAATATGCGGTTTTACGCGGGATGAAATTGTTACACAACTTTGCGCCGGAATGAGAGCATTATTTCCTTTTATTCCAGCTTTTTCAGACCTAATGCGTTAATTCTGCATATTGAATATGATAAATCAAAGTATCTATTTTGATGTATAAATAAATATATCTATATAACAAAACTGTTGAATTGTTTTACCGAAGGTATTCAGATTGGCGCACCAGGTTGTGTATAAAGTGAAAACCCGTATATTGGGATGCAAAGGATTGAAATATATTAATGCCGGGCGTATCGCAGATAGCCCGGCAGGCCGCGCGTATTGCGCAAGCAATAGCGCGGCAACTTATAAAAATATGGCTCTGTTTAACGATCGTGGATATGAAAAAAGTTAGGTTGTCTGCTTTGCGGCCATGAGTGATGAGCAGTGAGCCACGAGTGCTCATTGGCCAACTCGATGCTCGATGCTCGGCGCTCTTTGCCAGTATCTCGTATCGGGGTAACGCTATATCCACACTGGTTAAACATATCTATTATTTTAACGGATTGCAGTAACCGCATGTTGGATGTAGGATCATCGCCGGTTTTCTGCGGCCCTTGACTGGACTACGGAGAAATCTTCAATAAAACTTGCCAAACTGGTAGAGTTTTGGCGGAATGGGGCAGGGTCCCATTTCGTCACTCACAGGCTTTGGCAGCACGCAGGCTAAAGAAGTATCGATCTTAATGGGTTCCAGGGGCCAATGGCCCCTGGTGGGGTCCGGGGCAGCACCCCGGGTCATAATCGGGGGCCGGGACTGCGCCCCGGAAAATCAACAATCATAAGGAAATCTCTATGAGTCAGCCATTTGAAGCATTAAAAATCACAGAAAATATTTACTGGGTGGGCGCGATCGACTGGAATCTGCGCAATTTCCACGGCTACGAAACTCGCCGCGGCACGACCTACAATGCATTTCTGGTCAAAAGCGACACTGGCTATATTCTAATCGATACGGTCAAACGCGGATTCGAGGCAGAGCTCATCTCCCGTATTCAGTCCGTCTGCAGCTTGTCGGAAATCAAGGCGATCATCAGCAACCATGCCGAAATGGACCATTCCGGCAGCCTTACAAAAGTCCTCAAACGCGTTCCCGCCGACACCCCGGTTTATGCGTCCGCCATGGGCGTGAAAGCGCTCGCCGCACACTTTGATGGTCTCAAAGCAACCGCCGTTGCCAACGGATCCACCCTGACCATCGACGGTCGCACGTTCAGATTCGTCGAAGCGCGCATGATGCATTGGCCTGACAGCATGTGGACCTATGACGAAGCCGATCACGTCCTGTTCTCGAACGACGCCTTCGGCATGCATCTGGCTGGTCTGGAACGCTGGTATGACGATTGTGACAGCGCCATTCTGGCCGAAGAAAGCGCCCGTTATTTCGCCAATATTCTGATGCCCTACGCGCCGATGGTGGCCAAAGCCTGCGCGGGTTTCCCGTCACTTGGCCTCGATGTCCGGGTGCTGTGTCCCGATCACGGTCCGCTCTGGCGAGGAGAAGGAATTGCACAAATCATCAGCAAATATGCGCAATGGAGCGATCCTAGCGCCCCTCGCAAAAAAGCAGTCGTTGTCTTCGATTCGATGTGGCACTCGACCGAACGCATGGCATTCGCCATTGCCGAAGGCATCCAAAGCACCGGTTACAAATGTCAGCTGCTGAGCCTGGAATGCAATCAGCGCAGCGACGTTGCCTACGAAATGCTCGACGCCGACGTCGTCCTCGTCGGCAGCCCGACGCTCAACTCCGGCATGCTCCCCAGAATCGCCGACATGCTGTGCTACATCTCCGGCCTCAAATTCCGCTTCAAAACCGGCGCCGCTTTCGGTTCCTATGGCTGGGCCCCGCTCGGACAAAAGGCTGTATCCGAGCAAATCAAGCCACTATGTGCAAATCTGCTCGATTCCCTCTCGATCAATTATGTACCCACCATGGATGACCTCGCTCGCTGTCGCCAATTCGGACGCGATATCGTTTCGGGTTTGTGATGTTTGGGGAGGGGGAAGTCTCCCCCTGCGCGTCTATGTGCTCGCCGTGAGACGTGCGTTCGCGCGTCTTGACGGCTGCGCGCATACGCCGCGACCCCCTCGGTTTCTTGGATTTCCGTTGGTTTTATGAGACGTTCCACGGAACGTTTTGACAGGGATGATGAATTTCTATGATTTCTGAATCTGCACCACAATCTGTGGATAAATCAACAAAAGATATATTGCTCGAAACAGGGCTTGAACTCTTCGCACATGCGCCATACGAAGGCGTCAGCGTCCAGGATATCGTGAATCGTGTGCATGTAACCAAACCGACGCTGTATCACCACTTCGGATCCAAACTCGGTTTCTATAAGGCTGTGTTCGATCAATATCTCACGCCTTTTTTCGATATCATCGTCGAAAAAAGTATCTATAAAAACGATTTGATCAACAACCTGAACGAAATTGCCAAATGTACAATGGACTACATGATGTCCAATCCGGATTTGTTCTGGATGATAGAACATGCACTCTGCATTTCGTCAGGTGCAGAGCATTATAGCTTTGTTTCTGAACGATTGGAAAAAATTTCGGAAGCTGTGATATTCATGTTCAAACAGGCTGTTGCGCAGCATGGCAATCTGCGCGGTAAAGAATCCTTGATGATGTGGATGTTTCTTGCCGCTGTTCGTACTGCGGTTGATGCCGTACTTCGCGACTATGAACCCTATACCCCAGACCTGCCATACAAAGTGGTACACCAGTTTATGTATGGTATTTTCTCATAAAAAGGTTATCAATGAATTACAAAAGAATTCTCACTATTCAGGATATTTCCTGCGTCGGTCAGTGCTCACTGACTGTTGCACTGCCCATTTTGTCGGCCTGTGGACTGGAAACAGCGATTTTACCCTCGGCTGTGCTTTCGACACATACCGCAGGCTTTTCGGGATTTACCTGCCGCGATCTCACCGACGATATCCCCGGCATTGCTGCACACTGGAAAAAGGAAAAGATATCTTTTGACGGCATATATACAGGATATCTTGGCAGCACCAAACAGATCGACGATGTTAAAGCTATCGTCCGCGATTTGTTAAAACCCGGTTCGCTTTGTATCGTCGATCCGGCGATGGCCGATAACGGCAAACTCTATCCGGCATTTGACGATGCATACGTCGAAGCCATGAAAACCCTGGCATTTTCCGCAGATATCATCCTGCCGAATATCACCGAAGCCTGCTATTTAACCGGAATGAACTATCGCGAAAACTATGATCGCGCCTATATCGATGAACTCCTCAAACGCCTGGATGAAGCCGGTGCAAAGACGGTGATATTAACCGGCGTGGGTTATGTCGAAGGCAGAACCGGCGTCGTGGTCTACGAAAATCATCGCTATGCCTACTACGAGCACAAGAGAATCGCCAATGGCTGCCACGGAACCGGAGATGTGTATGCATCGGCATTTGTCGGCGCATTGATGCACGATAAATCGATGTATGATGCCGCTCGCATCGCTGCAGATTATACAGTCGCCTGCATCGAGTATACCCAGGGCGATGCTTCACACTGGTATGGCGTGAAGTTCGAACCGCTGCTCGGCGATTTGATCAAGGCATGTGCGTAATTGGCAAGAATTCTATTGCACATTACCAAATGCAGATATCCTAATAATCATACGGCCGCAGGCCGTCATGATGAGCACATGAATACTCCCGCCGACACGACGTCGGCGGGGCGTCGGTGTAACGACAGGACGTCGTTTCAGCGACGCAATGC
>CAMKRB010000234.1 GCA_946415045.1 uncultured Myxococcales bacterium | reverse complement strand
CCGATATTTATCGATAAGTGCGAGGTGATGTTCGTATGCCGAGGCAAACGGGGTTCCATCGTTCAATTTTTTGAAATGATCTGCATACACCTGCAAAGCATCCACGTTCAGGCCTGGCACTTGAATCGGCTCGAAGAGATCGACTCTGGCATTCTTTGCAACGATGACATCCGGATAATAGAAATAGGACATATAATTGACGGTAAGGGCGGATGGATCGAATTGCAGCGCACTGTTAATTGTGGCTTTCGGCAAAATAAAGTGATGTTCTTCGCTGTATTTTCCATCATGCGAATCGCTGCCTTCAGAAACGCCCTGTCCGTGAGCAGTGACGAAGACTGCGGAATACAAATCATAATCGTATCCATCGCAGTTGGAATCGATGTTGTCGCCATAGAAGTCGAGATCGCGAGCAACAAAGAGCGGGATACATTTATCCTCTGCGACTCCGCTGTCGATATCCGACTGTTTTGGGCGATAACCGATTTTGCACAAATCAACCGAACCATCGGCGTTGCGCGGATATTGATATGTCTCCTGTGAGATGAATTTTGTATAATTCGAACCGTTGTTGTTATTGAGGATACAGGGGAAAACGATGTTTCCCGATTCAACACACTGATTCGAGATACAGGACAGATTATTATTGCAATCGCTGTCCTTGCCACATTCTCTGCACTGATGGTTTACGCAGACATTGCCATTGGGATTATTCTTACAGTCGTTTGCCTGTGTAGCGGTTTCGCATGCATACTGGCACTTCTTTGAGCGGCACACGGTTGAATTGGGACAGTCTGTATCTTCCGAGCAGGAATTGACGCAGTAGTGATTTTTGCAATGAGAAAAGGCATCGCACTCGGAGTCTTTGGAGCATTCATACTGGCATCGGTATCCTTTGCATGTTTTATCAGCCGGGCACTCCGAGGAATCCTGGCATTCATAAACACAAGCATGACTTCTGCATACTTTGGGAGTCGTACATTCGTTGTCTTCGTTGCATTCGATAGAACCATCGACGCACCGATGTTTGCTGCAGAAGAAACCAGCAGCTGTATCGCAGTCGAAATCGCCTTCGCATCTGAGCGGATCCTTGCTGCACACTTTTGCGATACAAATCAGATTGTCAGAGCAATCCTCATCTCCTTCGCACGGCTGTGGAACAACTGGTTCGACGCAGGTATTCGATTGACAGACTTTACCATCGGTGCAGTCTTCGTCGCCATCACAGCCATTATTTTGGGGCTCGGTGCATTTACCGGATTTGCAGACGAGATCTCCCAGACAATCTTCGTCGCCCTGGCACTCTACCGAAGGAGCATCATCGACGCAATAACCGTGTTTACAAACTTTGTCTCCCAGGCAATCGTAATCGAATGTGCATTCTTTGCCCTTTGGGGTTTCGACGCATGTTTTTTCGGTACAAGTATAGTAGTCGGGGCAATCTTCTTTGGATTGACAAGGTTTGTCACTCGTATTCTCTTTGCAGGAGCCACCATCACAGATGCGGGTTCCGGGGCAATCGTCACTTGAGTTGCATTCCTGCTTGTCCTCCGGCTTGCAAACCTCGTTGCGACAAACGTCCGTACCGGGACAATCGTCGTCATCCTTGCATTTTGTTGAATCATGAGGCTGAGGCGTTTTGTCGATACATCCGAGAGTACTGTCGAATACTTTTCCTTCGGGACAGTTATTCAATGGAATATTCGACGGCATACCAGAGTCGTCGTCACATCCGGCCACGGTGATACAGGCGAGTGATATGGCAATAAGATATCTATTCATAGCAGTTTCCTGATATCGTGTTTGAGAATCACTGAAAAATGGAACAGTCCCTGCCCTGGCAGGGCAGAGACTGAGGCACAAGGTTTAGCTTGGGCAAGGACTAGAAAGTTTTCACGATGACCGGATCGCCAGTGCTTGTACCGTTCATTGTGCAGCTGTAATCAATATCTGACTCTCCGGGGGCATCGGAGTTGATTGTTGCTCCAGTGCCACCCGAACCACCGGCACGTTTATATTTTACATCGCTTCCGCCGCCGCTGCCGCCATCCCCATAGGCACCGCTCGATCCATTTGGCTGTGCTTTGGCAGTTTTGCCCGTGAGATTCTGAGAGCCATAGCTGCTGGCAGTCGAGATGAGCGAGCTGGGGAATACATATCCGCAATTTGCAAGGGTACTCAGATCGGTGCTTGTCATTGAAACAGATTTGTCGGAGCATGTCACGACGTAAGGATAAGCCCATCCAGCGTGACCACTGGCACCGGTGCCACCGGCACCGCCGCCGCCGCCGCCGCCGCCGCTGGTGGCACGCTGGCACTGTCCGGTTGCGGAGCAGAATTCACCATAACCACTTGTTCCACCGCTTCCGCCATTTCCACCTGCCTGGGGCACACCGCCGCTTCCATTTGTAACAGTGACTGTGGAACCAACGAGCGAAATAGTGGCCGTATGGGAACTTCCGGTGTTGCTCATCGCCACACCGATGGCAGATCCACCGGTGCCACCGGCCTTACCCCCCAGGCCGCCGCAGCCGCCATTACCGCCGGCACCAGCAGACACGTCATTATTATTTGCGCCTTTGCGGCTATAGCATCGGTACACATAACCGCCGCCGCCGCCGCCGCCGTTCCAGCCATCACCGCCATTGCCGTTGTCTGGATTATTATTGACGTAGACATACTGATTTCCGTAATCCGATTTGGTAGCTGTCGCGAAGCTGAGTTTGATACTGGAAGTACTGCCTTGCGAACCCGCATATCCGCCAGTTCCGCCATATCCGGAAGTGCCAGTCCAATGATCGCCACCGTCACAGTTATCGCCGGTATTGCAGCTACCCGAGGCGCCACCACCACCGTATTCGGAATGCGTTTTTTTGACGCCGCTTCTTCCGTCTCTCTGATTATAGTTATAATTCTTGCAGCGCTCGCGACCGCCGCAGCCACCACGACCTGCGTATCCATTCAGACATGCCTGATCGCTGTTGCACGAATTATCCGAATACTCCGCGTCGCGATTGCTAAGCCAGCAATCTTCGCACCATCTGCCATTCGCCCCGCTCCAACCATCGCTTCCGCTGGTAGCTCTCGATGTCGTAGGATAGGAATAACCGTCCGGAGCTGTTACCTCGATAGTCGTCGAGTTAAGCGTGAGATACTCCACACCGTTCATGGCATTAAGACCGACGAGAGTCACACCGGATCGGTAATTCGAGTCAGTAATCTTTCCCGTTGCTCCCTGGGGCGAGCCTGTCGGTTTATATTGCATAACAAATTTGAAATTGCTCAGCAGCAGGGACATTTTGCCTGTCGATCCGACTGTGGGCTGAATCATGTTGTAGTAGTTGCTGTACAAATCTTTTATTGTATAGTTAACTGTTGTCTGAGTACTCGTAGGCGTCCACAGCTCGGTTCCCGCCTGGCGTGAGAATCCGCCGTAAATTCTGACATATTCATTCGGCTGAGTCATTTCGGTTTTTGACGCACGCTTGTACGCATATTTGATAACGATGTTACCATGCTCATCCGAGTCTTCATACGGCGTCTCCAAATCATAAGCATAGAGGTAATCGTTCACCTTTCTCGGTGATGATTTATATATCTCAACGAGTCTCTCATGCAGACGAAATGCCGATGTAACGTGTCCTTCGTGCAGTGGCTTGTTCGAGTCATCAAGAATTGTTTCGGGAACTACCGTGAATTTGGCAATCTGTGAATGCGCACTGTTAGTGGTCGGAACCTTGATGGATTCGTCGGTGGTTTTAGACGCATAGATATCAAATGCTTTGTTGGACGTGACAAGGATATCCGAATACAAGTTGATACTCGAATTTGTCGTTCCAAAGTGTTCCGCTTTCCTCAATGCACCACTCAAAGTCTTGCAGGGTCTGACTTCACTGAATTCCGCATGGTATTTGCATGTACTGTTGTCGTTGCCGTTTGCTGTACCCTGAGCGGAAGTATCCACAAAGATCGTATGGTTCATATCGTAGTCAAAACCGTCACAGTTCGAATCGATCCCATCCCCGTAGAAATCATATTCTCTGGCTGTATACAAAGATTTGCAGACAGGATTATAGAGGTCGCCGTTTCGGTTTGTATCGGAATAATCCAGCTTGATCACGCCAAGGCGGCAAAGATTGATAGAACTATCGGGATTCAGGAACGATTCAGCCTCGAGAGTTTTCCCGTAAGTGGCAATGGCGGCATCTGACGCATAGGGAGCAAAGCCACACGTAGGATTCGTACTTGGGCATCCCGTGTTGCTTACACCATCTGCCATTCGTGCAGTTGTCGCACTTGAAAGTGTAATTAAACAAGGAACAACGGCTTGCTCGTCCACTTTACCGTCACAGTTGTTGTCGAGCCGATCGATTGCAAAGTTTCCGTCACCTATCAAACCATCAGATTCTGCATTGCTGCCGGTTGCTTGGCATGTAAGTGCCTGATTGTGTGAATCACATACCGTTTTTCCATTGTGATTGCAGACTTCATGCGCGTCGTTGCGAATATCGCATGATTCGCTGAACCAGTGCTCGCTGTTGTTATCGTAAGCGTCGATGTATGGCGTTTGTTCGTGAATGCCATCGACCGTCGCATCGCAGTATGGATTAACTACGAATTTGCTGCTCTGATAAATGGGCGTGCAAGAAGCAATGCTCTCGACCTTTTTGCAAACACCTTTATCCATCGCGCGATTCTCGCAATAGCAGATAGGCGCGTTTTCACACTTGTCGCAGAAGTCTTCACAGCTTTCGGTCAGTTTGGTGATAATGGTCGATCCGTCGTTATCGATGCCATCGCATTTTTCAAGGGCGCTGGGGTTAATGGATGCGTTCGCATCGTTAATATCGTAAGCGTATGGATCATTCACCTTGTTGTCGGCGACCTTCACATAATTGCTTTCCGCTGGTTTGGTGACTGTTGTCCAGGATCTGTCTGCGGTATAGCATGTGTTCGCGCCATTGATGGTCTCGCTGCCGCAGCAAATCAACGTATTGTCTTTATCCAGAACGAGCTCGCCGGTAGCCTGGCTGTTTTCGACCGAAAGCGTCGGGAAACCATCACCATCGTTATCGTTGACATAAAGCGATGCGGATTGGGTGGAAGCAATGACCCACGAAGCACGAATCACATCCTTGTAATTTTCGTTGAGCGATGCAGCCGTACGAGCGGCGAGACTGAGCAGTTCTGTCTGGCATGTGGCTTTTCCATCGCAGTTACCATAACCAAAGGCGCATTGTTCCTTGCAAACGAACTCTGGCAGCACTGTCTCGGCAGTCGCAGCGTTGCGCCAGCCATCCAGCAGAACAATACTCTCATCGGCCGTAATACAGCTCACCTCGAGCCCTTTGCCAACCTCGGGTTTCGTGCAGCGATTTCCGCACCATCCGCAATTGTCTGGTGTACCAATCAGCTCAAAGTAATCGATGAGACCGTTGCAGTTGTGATCTTCATAGACCGTAGTGCCATCTGCACCAATGAGATCATCGCAGGTGAGCGTTTTGTCGTAATAGATGTTGGGATCATCGTCGTTACAATCGACGCCAGGCTTTGGGCAGTGACCATAGCCCATGCCATCACCGTCGTTATCGTAACACGAGCCACATGTGCCTTCATCCGGCATACAAACGCTTTTTGGTGTGCCGTGATTGTCAATTTCGGTGCATGTAAAGGTATATGGACATTCAAATCCTGCAATATCACAAGCTTCCAGGCACTGACCATTATAGAAGACATTGCCGGACGCCTCACACTTGGACGTATTGCTGCCGCAGAACTGTGCACCATAAGGTGTATCCGCGACCACGTTGTTCGTCATCATCGGACGACAAATTGCCGAGAAGCCGTTCTGCTCCATATCGCGCGCCGAAATCTCAAACGGGAGTGTTTTCGCCTCGGGTTCTGGCGGAACGACAGGATCATCGGGATTGTCGGGGTTGTCTGGATCATCGGGATTGTCGGGATTATCCGGATCGTCGGGGTTGTCGGGATTATCCGGATCGTCGGGGTTGTCGGGATTATCCGGATCGTCGGGATTGTCGGGATTGTCGGGGTTGTCAGGATTGGGATTGTCGGGATTATCGGGATTGTCAGGATTGGGATTATCGGGATTGTCAGGATTATCGGGATTGGGATTGTCGGGATTGTCAGGATTATCGGGATTGTCAGGA
>CAMKRB010000233.1 GCA_946415045.1 uncultured Myxococcales bacterium | reverse complement strand
ACGCCACACCTTCTTGGACACAGATCACAATGCACCAGATGCGAGTTTAATAAATCCGTAATTTCATCGCGGGTTTTCATAGGTTTTCGATGATATCCGATGCACATGCCGAAGCGCCGCGCAGAGAGGTTGCCTGGCGACCGGCGCGGCTGTGCTTATTGACGGCAATACAGGCAATTTCAAAGGCATCGAACCAGCGTTTCCACGCGCCACCTCTGGCCTGTGCGGCGATCCCGCCAATCATGCCGGCGAGCACATCGCCAATGCCAGCGGAAACAATATCCGGGTTAGGGTAGGGTGATACGCCGATTCGGATGGTACCGACTTTGGATGGTTTCGAGACGATCCAGGTCGTGTGCCCTTTCAGAATCACCGTCGCATGATATTTGCCGGCGATTTCCCGTGCTGTTTTTTCTGGCTCAAACAGCACATCCTTTGTTGCACAGTCATTCAGAACCGCAGCTTCGCCCGGGTGCGGCGTGAGAAAACACTCAGATGCAGCAAGTGGTGTCGGCGATTTGGACAAAGCCCACAAGGCATCTGCATCCAGAATCAGACAGCCCTTGAAATTGCGGCATTCTTCGAGAATTTCAAGCGTCTGGTCATCGCGCCCAAGACCGGGACCAACGATCATGCAGTCTGCGCGTTCCATGAGCTGCGAAAACCGCTCTGTATCGAGCTGCTGCTGCTGTGTGAGAATCGGTGAAACCATGATTTCATCGGGGGCTCGCATGACGTGTTTGGCACCGATGGTGACGAGACCGCATCCGGCGCGCAATGCGCCGCGTGCGCTCAAACACGAAGCACCGGGCATCGACAGATCACCGCCAATAACAAGGACATGGCCGCAGCGTCCCTTGTGCACATCCAGGCCGCGTTTCATGCCATCCGCAAATTGCAAATCGCAATAGGCATCGCTCAGAATCATGCGGCGTGCGCCTTTGCATGGCCACGGCCTCAGCCCGATATCGACGCAATACAGCTCGCCGGTATGGGTGGGGCCTTCGCCGCAGAAATGCCCGGTTTTAGGCGCTCCAAATGTGACTGTCTCTGTGGCAACGATCGCTTTGGGCGGCGTTTTGTCGTCGGCAAGACCGCGGTACCCCGTTGAGGCATCAATACCCGACGCAATATCCACGCTGATCACGGGGCAATCCAGGGCTTCGATACACTGATATACGCGTGTCATCAGCGTATTGTGCGATGGACGATAACCGGTGCCGTAAATCGCGTCGATCACCACGACATTGCGGCGGTGCGTCCATTCCAGTATTTTGC
This sequence comes from uncultured Myxococcales bacterium, assembly GCA_946415045.1. Taxonomy (GTDB): domain Bacteria; phylum Myxococcota_A; class Bradymonadia; order UBA4248; family UBA4248; genus UBA4248. The sequence continues at coordinate 4,896 of CAMKRB010000233.1, read as the reverse complement.
CTGCGTCGGATGCTTCCCGGATAACCGATCGCGGCAGCGAACGCACACGCTCAAACATCGAACGCGCATCGGGGGTTTTGGATACCGCATCGTCGAATACAAACAAATGTATGCGAATATTGCATCTTGACAGATAAAACGCTGCGACCAGTCCGTCGCCGCCATTATTGCCCTGACCGCAGAAAATCAAGGCTTCGTGCGTGTCGGGATAGTGCTTGAGCAAATGCTGGGCGACTTCGCGGCCTGCGATTTCCATCAGTTCATGGCCGCGTCCCGGATTGTCGCACATCTCCGACGCTTCCCAGGTGCGCATCTCTTCGGGATTTACGCAGTAATTACCGTCTGTATGGCGCGGTGGATGGTAATGAAAACTCATGGCGTTATGGTCATCTCCATTGGATCTGAGTAACTGTGCTGTGAAATCGTGAAAATCGTGATATCATGATTCCAGGCATGCCCCATGTGGGGTGAGCGTTGTTTATAATCCATATTTTTCTGCATGTCTGTAGTATCATGTACACCGATGTAAAAGACGCTGCTTTTCAAATCCAGGTTCTCGATTTGCGGTACGACTGGATGCGCCGGCTGGAGCACATTTTTTCGGTCGAACAATTTGATTATCTGACGCTGGCTTCGAGGCTGCTCGAATTCCAGTACAAAAAAAATCTTCATCCATCCGCGATTCCAGATGCACCAACCCGGCTTGCGCTCGTGCGGGATTATCCCGAGCTCGCCATCACCATGGTTGGAAGATATCTCGAATCCCGGCGAATTCTCGATACGACGCGATCTGCCGAAAGCCAGTATGAGGTCTTGTGCGGCATTTTGCGAACGCTCGATCATTGCATCGTTCGAAAGGAATGTGTGCCGCAAATCGTTGGCATTCGCGGCGTTACACGAAGGGAGGATGGCTGGTATCAGACTGACAGTGCAAAACAGTTTGCTTTGTCGGAATATGGCAATCGCCGGCATTTTTGTTCAGACAAACCCGATTATGCCGATGCCCTGATGGCTGTGATTTGGCGAGAAAACGGCGGATATCACGTCGAAACCTATGCGGGGGTGGTCAGTCCCAATGGTATCTGGCCCGAAGGAACGGCGCATTTGTGCAGCGGACAGTATCGTTTCAGGCTGGGATATCACCGCACTTTTGACCCCGATCACATCGCGGCTGTACAGCAATTGCGCCAGAACTGGCCGCAGGAATGGGTCAGTCATGAAACTGCCGACAGCATCCGCTATATTGCGCTCGAAGGCACCAGTCCGATAGAGGTCGTTCGCAGCCATGCGGATGCGCTCGATATTTCGCCAGAGGATATCGAGGCTGCTGAGGTTGCCATTGCGCATCGCGATCCGCGTTTTGTGGATGCGTACAAAATCAAAATCAACATCCACACATGCGCATTCAATCATGCCTCATCGCTGGGATGTCAGAATATTTTGCCGCAGTATTACACGGATTTTATTCAGACGCTCGAGCGGCTGGCGAATCGTCAGCGTGAGACGATGGGCTTTGCGCTGGACATCATGTATTCGCTCATCGATGCGTCATGCATTCCATAAAGCGCGCGAATCGTATGCGCGCAGCCGGAGACGTGACGCCTCACGTCTCCGGCGAGCACATAGATGAGCGCACGAGCCGTATGCGCGAAGGCGCATAGGCGAGTAGAGGCGTACATAGTCAAAAAAAAAGGCGACCCGATGGGCCGCCTGAAATGGGTGATTTGCAGTTAATCAGCAACGTATTGAGCGAGAACGCAAGTGACGTTATCTTTTCCGCCGTTTTCGCAAGCCTGATTGATGAGCTGCTTGACGCCTTCGTTGAGGTTATCGCCGGTGCGTCGCAGGATTTCCTGCATTTGTTCGTCGGGAACTTCGCCCGACAGACCGTCGGAGCAGAGCAGGTAAATATCTTTGTCCTGAGGGACTTCGAATTTGATATCGACCTGAACGTTATCTTTCATGCCGAGTGCGCGGACGATAACGTTTTTGTGGGGGAAGTTTTTGATTTCCTCTTCGGTGAGTACTTTCATTTTGATATAATCGTTGAGGAGCGAGTGATCTTCGCTCATCTGAACGAGTTCGCCGTCACGGAAACGGTAGATGCGGGAATCGCCGACCCAACCGAGATAAACGCCGTCTTTAGTGAAGTTCAGCGCGACGATGGTTGTACCCATGCCTTTTTTCTTGGCGTTGCAGAGGGCTTCTTCATAGATGCGCAGGTTAGCGTATTTGATGGCGGTGACGAGGCGATTTTCTTCGTATTTTTTCTGGCGGTCCATTTTGAAGGGCCAGGTAATTTCGTCGTCCTGAGCGGTATCTTTAAAGAATTGCGAGACGGTTTCTACAGCCATTTTACTGGCGACTTCGCCTGCTGCATGTCCGCCCATACCATCCGCGACGATATACAAAAGCTGATCGTGGACGATCTGAAAATTATCCTCGTTATGATTTCGTTTTCTACCGACGTTTGTCTCACCGGCTTTGCGTATGGTCATCTTAAAATCCCTGTCATTCTGCGGTCCATCGCCAGAACTTCACACCTCTGGCACACCTAGCCATTTTAGCTCGCTTTTGCGCACCTTGTCAACGATTAAGGGTTTTCACGTACAGATATGACTAATAATGTTGATCGGCGGGGGGCAACTTGCTAAAACCGCGCGTCCGCGAAACATGTCTTTTCGCGGCCAGATTTGCATAGATAGTGGTAATGCTTCATGGAAGACCTCAACGATATTCATCCCGGTAAACTCAAGCGCAAGAGCAAGCGCAATGCGTCGGCCAGTGTGGTTGATTTGCCGCCTGCTTCGCCTTCGACCGGGAATTTGCTCGGGGATGCGCTGATGCAGTCGGATGCATCGGTTCCTGCGATGTTCGGTTTGGCCGGCGAATCCTCCGATGCCCATGTCTCGTCCAAAGTGGACGATGTGACTGATTCTTCTATTTCTCCCGATATCGTGGCGCTTAAGCCGGATGTTTCGGATGCACCTGTGTCGCCCATCGATTTGCTCAAATCTCCTGATGACGACAGAAGTGCAGACAAACAGCCAAAACAGCGCGTCGAAAAACGCGCCGAAATCGTCGATCCCGACAACTACAGCAAACCGGCGGATTCTGAGAAACTCTCCGATTTATCTGCGTTTGCTATGCCTGATTCGATTCGCACGCTCAAGCGAAAAAGCGCTGTACAGGCCGATGCGTCTGTCGAAAAGGCCGAACCAACGCCCGATGATTTGCTCGCTCAGGCGCGGGCTATCAATGCCAAATGCCTCGAAACGCTCACCGTGATGCAGAATACCAATGCGCAGAACGAGCGGCGATATGCCCTTTATCTCAGCATCGGTTTTATCATTCTCGCCATCCTGACTGTTATCGGCGTCGTCATCGGCATGGGCATGCGCAATACCGCTAAATACAACGAACTCAGGTTCAAGCACGAGGTCTATAAAAACGCTGTCGAATCAAGCGAGGTGCTTGCCGCTGAATTCGAAAAAGAGAAACGCGGTTCTGCGGCGGCTCTGGAGGTTTATCAGCTTATCGAGAAGGGCGATTTCGACGACGCAGTCAAGCGGTTTAACGAGGTGCGCGGCGAACTGACGCACCCTGCCGAAACCGAGCTGCTCAAGCAGAAAATCGATGAAATTCAGTGGCGCCTTGCCGAAAACGCCTATCACGAAGGGGTGATGCGCTTTAACACGTCCAACTATGAACTCGCGCGCGATGCTTTCTTCCAAAGCCTCTCGCATCAGGAGAACACGCCCTACACACCGCGTCTGAACTACTACCTCGCCATGTCGCTCTATCAGCTCGGCGATTTCGAGGGAGCCAGGCGTTATTTCTCGCAGATTACGCCATCCGACATGAGCCCTGAAATGGATGCAAATACTCGCTTTTACCGTGCGGTTTCGGCCGAAAAACTTGGCGATGAGACCGAAGCTGCCGAGCAGTACGATATGTTCCTCAAAAAATTCCGCAATCATCGCCTGGCAGATTTGGCTGCCAAAAATCGTGCGAAACTTGATACAAGCCGCAAATAGGGGATGCGTCTATGACGGCTTGCGCCGTCATACGCCGCTTCTTCGGCTGCCTATGGCCGCTGGCCATACGGCAGCCGCGCTGCGCGCTTTTTTCGTGTAATTTTTGCACTTCATCTATTATATAAATCTTTCCCCGATGTTTGTTTCCCCGGGATGCATTCGATTGCCAATTCTCTACAGGCCAGTTTGTTTATGGATGCCCATTTTGCCAAGTTCAGGCCCGACAATTTTACAAAACAAAGCAGGACGCCCTGGGCTGGCCATCGGGTTGTGCAGACTGTCAAAGGCAGTCTGAATCTGCCGTTCCCCGAAAATGTCGGTGAGTTCTGGGAATTCTCGACCAGTTGCCAGCTGCCGGGGTATTGTGTCGCGCCGTTTAACTGTGCATTCAACGATTTGCTCAATGCGAAAAGTGATACCTGGCTCAGCCCTTCTCACCGCGAAATCTGGGGAAACGACACGCCGATGCTCATCAAGTATATCGATGCTGCAATGGATTTGTCGCTTCAGCTGCATCCGCCGATTCAGTCCATACTTCCGGCACCCTATTGCGGCAAATGGGAATCGTGGCTCATTCTGGGCAATGCACCGGGAGCCGGCATTTATCTGGGGTTGGCGACAGGTGTCACGAAAGAGATGTTCGTCAACGCCATCTACAACAATCTGCCCATCAAACCGCTGTTGCATTTTGTCCCCGTAAAACGCGGTGAAGTCTATACCATTCCGCCCTGCACGCTTCATTGTCTTGGTGCCGGTGTCTGCGTTCTCGAGCCGCAGTTGCTGCAGCCCGGTAAAGCCGCGATTTCGCTCAGATTGCACGACTGGAACAGGCTGTATGACGATAATGGCAACATCCGGC
>CAMKRB010000232.1 GCA_946415045.1 uncultured Myxococcales bacterium | reverse complement strand
AATGTACATTCGCCGCTGACGCATGCATTATCGGCATTTTCGACGTTGCATGCATGCCCGTGTACACCGCAGTTATTGATATCATCTGGTTCACAGCTATTTTCATAATAATGCGCATTGGGTCCGCAATCGATATCTGAACCGCACTGGCTTTGAGCCACACACACGTTATCGATACAACAGCTGGTTGCACATGCATTTGAATCGCGGCATTCCACGATGGGATCGCACACAGAATTGTTGCATTTGCTGATATCGCATGCGCCTGCGCAGTTGCAGCACAATGAACCGTCGTTGTTGCAGTCGAATTTGCCTGGTTCGCAGACTTCGATGGGTTCACATGTATGGGTGTCTTCGTTGAATTCGTAGCCCTTGTTGCAATTGTAGTTGCAAGTGCTGTTTTCGCAGGTGCTTGTTGCATAGGCCATTCGGCATTCGGTGTTGCAGCTTCCGCAGTGGAACGCATTCGATTTCAAATCGTAGCACAGGCCGCCGCAATCCGAATAACCATCTTCACATTCACACGTGAGTGTATCGGGGTTACATTTCTGATGTGATTTGCAATGAATCGATCCACACTCGACCCCCTGAATTTCTTCGCATGTATCGTCGTAAGCGTCATAGCCTTCTTCACATTCGGTGGCGACACAACGTCCAAGCACGCAGTTCACTTTGGTCGCATGCGGAATTTCATTCAGGCAGTTCAGCTTTGATTTGCCGCAGACATCGGGAGTATCGGGTTTGCAAATGCTTCTGCCGTTATCTTTGGACAGATGGAATCCAAACAGACAATCGCTGGCTTCACATTTTCCCTTGATACAGCTGCCGTTTCGCCATCCCTCATCGGCTGCGCAATAGTGGAGTTTGCAGGATTCGTCCGAACCGCAAAAGGCGATATTTGTATCCGGGTTGATGCATACACCATTGCATATCAGACTCGCATAATTTGGACATTCCAGCCCGCATTCCATATTTAAGGCATCCAGGCTGAAGCAATACTGTGATGGATCAAATTGCGAGCAATTATCGCAGTAGCTGCCGCAGCATTCATCGCCTCGCTTGCACTGTGAATCGAGCAATGCAAATGTATCGAGGCAGCCTTTGATATCGCATACTTTGCCTGCTGGGCCATCGATACATTCAGCTCTGTTGACCCCTTTTTGGTGATCCAGACAATTCATATTTGTATCGCCGCAGTGATTGGCGGTATCCCGTTCACAGCCAGCAGGCGACGGATGGGAATCTTTGGGACACGATTCGCGCCGGTCGCTGCAGAACAGCTCTTCGGGAATGATATCATCGCCGATTCGGTCGCCCAAAAGCTTTATGCAGAATGGTGCACTTTTCGGGCACATGTCTATTTGGAAATTCACTGCGTATTCTGGCGGAATATCGGATGAACGCATGACGAAATCATTTCCGTTTGTCCAGATATATGAGAAATCTTCGCACGGTTCTCCAAATTCTCTGGGGGGGTCCAACTCACACCCGGCGATCACAACAGCCAGTGTGATGAATAAATACCGGAATGAACGATGTTTTTTCATACGCGTTTCCTTATATATCGAAAATGACGAGATTTGAGCATTATTCGGAGTTTATGGGGGCTGTCTGTCGGGCATCAGCCCGACAGATGGATTAAATGGAAATGGTTTTAAGGTTCTGCGCTGTATGGACATAGATGCTCATAATCATACATACTACTTTTGGGTTTGCATGTATTATCAACACAAGTCTCGTTTGTGCGACAGGCGTTTGAGTAAGAGCCACAATGTGCATCGGAATTTGCGTGACAAGCGCCGTTGTAAAAATACTCACATTGAGGATCGCAATTGCCAGGCTCAACCGGCACATCTTTACATCGACATAACATCCCGTCACGCCCTGTTGAGGATGAAGAACAATAATAGGAACCGTCGGTATCACCACAGCAACACAACGGACAATCCAATTGGGCGCAGGTCGGTGTGGAATGCACACAAAAACTATCCTGACATTTAAATCCACTGGGACATTCATGGCCACATGTACCGCAATTGATGTTATCCCTGGTCAAATCTGCGCAAGTCCCGGAACAATCGGTGAATCCATAGGCACATTTATAGTTGCATGTAGTTGAATGGTCTATGATAAGCTGTTGACCCACCATCCCATTGAGACAACAGATTCTGCCGTTTGATGCATAAAGGTTACCCCTGCATGAAGTCGCCGAACAAATTCCATTGGAACAATCGACTGCAGTACTGTTTTCAACGTCATCTGTAGAGCAGGGTACCCCATGTGCCCCGCAGTTTTCATTGTCGTTGTCCTCACAAGCACCGTCATGGAAATGCTGATTGATGGGGCATGATAAACAAAGTCCCTCTTTGCATACCATATTCTGGGTGCAGGGCGCTGCGTCTGTCCACTCGCCGTTTGAGCAAACCTGTGGTGTCGAGCCATCGCATCGTCTGGATGTATCTTTACAACTGCCGCAATCGTCACCGCTGCATGAAACATCGATACAGCTTTCGGGGGCTCCCCAGTCACCGCCGTCGCATGTCTTTACTTGTCCGATATTATTGGTATTTGTACAGCTTTTTTCAGTGCCGGTGCAGTTACTTTTTGCGCAACCGTCGCCATCTTTGTGATAACCGGGATCGCATTCTGTCGCGATGCATTTGCCAGCACTGCAGCTTACGGTTTTTGCGTTGTCCACTTTGGTCGTATTACAGACGATGCCGCATTCACCGCAGTTGTTCATATCCGTCTGGTTGCTCACGCACTCTGAACCGCGCTCGCAAAATCCCGAATCACAGCTGTAAGAGCATTCGTCATCATCGCAGATCGGTGTCGCATGGTCCGGCGCAGGACATTCTGTCTCATCGCTCCATACACCGCCTTCACAGATGATATAGCTTGAGCTATTCGAACATATTCCGCTGCCATTGATACAGTCGCCGCAGGAATGACCGTCTTTGCATGAGTTCCCGTTAGGACATGGACTGGATTCTCCCCAGCCGTTGTCACTGCAGGTTCTGTGAAATCCAGTTGATCCCTGGTTGGAGCACGATTCGTCGCCGTTTGAACAGATGGAGGGTTCGCATCCGCTGCCATCGGCGTTTTTGACGAATCCACCCAGACATGTGAATTCACATTTGTCTTCGTTGCAGCTATTTTCTGCATCCGCAACATGGCATGCATTCCCGTGTACACCGCAGTTGTCGGTATCATTGCGTTCGCATGTGCCGGCAAATGCGTGAAAACCTGCATCGCATTCGAAGCTGCAAATGCCCGTAATGCAGAAATTTTCAGCATTTTTGACGTTGCAGGCTTTCCCGGGTTCGCCGCAATTATAGATATCGTCAGGTTCACACGTATCACCGTTCAGATGGTAATCGACATCGCAAAGACTGCTGCACTGGCTTTGTGCAACACACATATTGTCTATGCAGCAGCTGGTTGTACATGCTGTTGGCTCACGGCATGGTACGAGAGGTTCGCATAGCGAATTGTCGCATTTGTTGCCGTCACATGCGCCGGCACAGTCGCAGCATAGTAAGCCATTGTTATTGCAGTCGTATTTGCCTGGCTCGCAGACCCAAAGGGAATCACAGGAATTTGTTAATTCGTTGTATACAAAACCTTTATTGCAGTTATTCACGCACTCGCTATTGGTGCAGGTGCTTTCGGCATTGGCCATCCGACATTCGGTGGTGCAGCTTCCGCAGTGAAACTGATTCGATGTCAAATCGTAACATTGACCACCGCAGTCTGTGTAACCCGATTCGCATTCGCACGTGAGTGTTTCGTTGTTACAAACCTGATGTGGTCCACAATGTACACTGCCGCAATCGGTTTCCTGCTCTTTCATGCACGTGTTTTCGTATGCGCTGTAACCGGTTTCGCATGCTGTTACGACACAACGTCCAAGCACGCAGTCAACCGTCGTCGCATGCTGAATCTCATTCAGGCAGTTTAACTTTGTTTTGCCGCAGGCATCGGGTGTATCCTGCAGACAGACGCTTCGTTCTCCATCTCTGCCCAGATGGTATCCAAACAGACAGTCGCTGGCTTCGCATTGTCCCTTGATGCAGCTGCCGTTTCGCCAGCCGTCTTCATCTGCGCAGTAATGTAATGCGCATGTTGCATCCGAACCACAGAATGCAATGCTCGTATCCGGGTTGATGCATACGCCGTTGCATTTCAAATCTGTTTCATTGGGACATCTGTCGCCGCAATCCATCTGCATGACATCGAGATTGTAGCAAATCTGCGCTGGTGTGAACTGCGCACAATTCTTACAATAGTCGCCGCAGCATTCATCTCCGCGTTTGCATTCGGCGTCGAGCATGGTAAATGTGTCGAGACAGCGAGTGGTTCTGCATTCTTTGCCATTTTGTGTGTCTATGCATTCCGCATTGGCCACACCTTTACTGTAATCCAGACAATTGGTCTGGATATCACCACAGTGCCTGACCGAATCCCATTCGCAACCGTTTGCAGACGGATGGGAATCCTTCGGACATGATTCCCGCCTGTCACTGCAGAATTGCTCTTCAGGAAATATCTTGTCGCCGACTCTGGTGCCCGGACGTTTGATGCAAAATGGCGCTTTTTGGGGGCATACATTCGTTTGGAAATTAACGTCATATTCCCCTGAACTCTCTGAAGAACGCAGGATGGTCTGATTGCCGTCTGTCCAGATAAACGAAAAGTCGGCGCATGGCTCACCAAACTCTTTTGGGGGATCCAACGTACACCCGGCAATTGTAACAGCCAGTGAGGTCAGCAAATATCGGAACGAACGATGGCTTTTCATACGCAGTCCTCCATAAAATGAGCGACTTAATACCCCTAATGTGGCTATGGCAATCACAATCAAATTGTCATTGGGTAATGAATCTGGGCTTAGAGTCTGGAGTAAGCAATGTGCACACTCAACTCTAACTCAAAGCAGTCAGTCATACGAGCACGGATTTTTATATCCACGGCCGGAGGACAGAGCCAAATACATCCCCAAAATACCATACACAATTATGATTGTCGTTGCTATGGATTTTAACAAAAAAATAGCCGCTGCTCAATAGTGGCAGCGGCAGACAGCATTATAAATTCTATTAGTTTAAAGTGATTGTTTAAAAGAATGCACTTTATGGTTCATAGGGGGTAGCGATTATACAATCATCGGCATATGTGTAACCTTCAATTCTGGGTTTGCATACTTTACCAACACAGGTTTCGCTTGCGCGACATGCAATATTGTGGGAACCACAATGTGAATCGTCGTTCGCATAACAAGTACCATCATATAAATGCTCACAATTTGGATCGCAAGTCGGCTCGAGTGGATCAAATTGACATAAGCACACCAAACCATCATTACCAACTGTAGAGTTGGAACAATATTTGGTACCGTCGGTATTACCGCAGCAACACTTCGCGCAATTCAATCTAGCACAGTCGAGGGAACTGCTTACACAGCTGCCATTTCTACATGTCTTTCCTGAGCCGCAGGCATTGCCGCAGCTGCCGCAATTGTGGGGATCCATGGTTAGATCTTTACATCTTCCCGAGCAGTCTGTGTAACCATCTGTACAATTGTAATTACAATCGGATGCGTTGTCGATGATAAGTTCTTCTCCGACCAATCCTGGAGCACAGCAGATTCTGCCATTGGATTGATAGAAAGTTCCACAGGAAGTGGCGGAGCAGACGCCTGTTGAACAATCGACAGCGGTACTGTGTTCGTGAGTGTTTGTAGTGCATGATACACCATGGTCTCCACAGTTTGTGTTATCATTGTCTTCGCAGGTATTGCCGTAAACGTGCTGGTTTGAATTACAAAAGATACAACTACCCGCACTGCAAATCATAGCGGATGGACATGTTAAACCGTCAGTCCAATTGCCTGAACTATTGCAGGTTTGCGGTGTTCTTCCGTTGCACCGTTTCGACCCCGGAGAACAGTTCGGATAGCAAGTTCCGGTGGATGTGTTGCATCCATAAGTACATGACGTGCCATTCGTCCAGCTTCCCGAGCTGCTGCATGTCTGCGGGATACTACCGCTGCATTGCTTCGATCCCGGAGAACAGTTCGGATAGCATGTGCCCGTGGATGTATTGCATCCATAAGTACATGACGTGCCATTTGTCCAGCTTCCCGAGCTGCTGCATGTCTGCGGGATACTACCGCTGCATTGCTTCG
>CAMKRB010000231.1 GCA_946415045.1 uncultured Myxococcales bacterium | reverse complement strand
ATATGCCGGATATCCTGCTCGACGGGGCGCAGGAACGGCAGGTGCTCGATTTTATCGTTCAGACACGGGAACAGGGAAAAATTGATACATCGTTTACATGCGATGGTTTCCTTGGACGGTATGAAGGCGTGGTGCGCGACCACTTCTACCAGTGTGATGCAGGTATCACAACCGGAGGCATCCTCATCGACGGATCGATTTCGGCCTGTACAAGCATTCGCGGAAATCACATCCAGGGCAATATTTATAAAGATGATTTCATGGATGTGTGGGAAAACCGTTTCCAGAAATACCGCGACAGATCCTGGACGAAAAAAGGCATCTGCGCCGATTGCGAGATGTATGCCTACTGCCGTGGCAATGGCATGCATCTCTATGATGATGATGATCAGCTGTTGCACTGCGATTATCAGGAAATGAAAAACGCTCATGCATCCGCTGCCAAATCCGGGATTGTGAGTTAGCTTTTTTTGGCTCGCTGATGGTGGTTCATCGGCGCTTTTTTTGAGGAAAGATATGAAAATTGCCTTTGTATTTGACCAGATTCTGCCAAGCATCGACACGAGCACGATGCAATTCGTGAATACGGTTTCGGCGCTATCCAACAATGGGTGCGAATGTACTTTGTTTATTCCTGCATCGAATTGTGACGAGCCGCCAACTGTGCAGCAAATCAAGGATTACTATCATGTCGATGGCGAATTCAGTATCGAGTTGATCCATTCGATTTTTCCTGGCCCCAGAGTACCCGAAAAAGTGTTGCATCCGTTGATTTGCGCGACGCTGCTGCGAAAACGGCTGAAACACTTCGATATGGTCTATACGCGCAATATTCCGGCGGTGGCATCCTGCCTGTGTGCGCGGATTCCGGTGCTTTACGATACCTATCGTCCATGGCCTGCGCAGTATAAAGCCATGGTGCCGGTGTTCAAATCGTTCTTTGCTTCAAAAAAGTTTATCGGTATGACGCTGCATTCTGAGTATTCGCGCCAGCGATATATCGATGCCGGTTTCGATCCCGATCGGCTTTGTACGGCGCACAATGGCTTTAATGCGGCATTATACGAGCCGGTTTTGTCGAAGAAAGAAGCACGCGAAAAACTCGGTTTGCCGGTGGATGCCAAAATCGCCGTTTACTCCGGCATGTTCGACATGAAAAAGGGTCTCGATCACCTGATCATGCTCGCCAAAGCCCGGCCGGATGTGACTTTTTTGTTTATTGGCGCGAATGATGGCGGCGAGAAAACGCCGTTCGAAGTCGAGGCAGAGCAGCTGGATAACTGCATTTTGACTGGCTGGAAACGTCATGACGAGCTTCCGGCGTATTTGTATGCTTCGGATGTCGTGATGATTCCGCCCATTACGCCGCCGAACAATACGGTGCTGCCCATTAAGATATATTCCTATATCGCGAGTCGCCGAGCAATTTATGCGCCTGCCACGTCGGATACATCCGAGCTTTTGGAGCACAACCGCAATGCCTGGCTCGTGACGCCCGATAATCCCGAAGCGGAACTGGATGGGTTTTCGGAACTCATCGATAACCCGGAACTGCTCGACAAGCTTGGTGCTGCAGCGGCTGAAGACGCAAAGAATCTGACATGGGATGCGCGGGCCAAAACGATATTGAGGTTCGTGGAAAGTAGAAAATAGTGAATAGTGAATAGTGAATAGTGAATTGATATACGTAAACCATAGAATTAGACGCGCCACGCAGTGGCGCATACCGCCAGCGCCCTGAATGGGCGCAATGATACAGCCCGGGGTGAGCGCAGCGTAACCCCGGGTAAAGTCAATCCCCCAAATCAGCACGCTGAAAGTGTGCAAGGGAATATTCTCATGATTTGTGACCAGAACAATAATAAAGTGTTTTTGCATTCAACAAAAGGATGATATCATGGCAGACAAGATTGAGAGAGACGAACTCGTCAAAATGCTTGCGGCATTGCCGAATTCTGGCTCATGTATGGCGACTTACGGACCACCGGCGAATTATCAAAATATCACGGTTTTTAGGGGGGGAGACGGTGCGTGGGTGCCGCTTGGTATGACGCGGCCGCAGGCGGATAATCGGAGAATAAGGACCGTGCAGACACACAAAACATCGGCGAATCGGATGCCGACAAAGGAGAAAAACATGATTAAATTGCCAGAACCCACATTTGACGGTTCGAAAGTGAGCGAAGCCATTGCCAAACGTCGTTCGATTCGACAGTATGACGGCCACGCGCTTGACGAACAGACGATCGCCAATTTGTGCTATTTTTCGGCCGGCATCACAGATAAGGAACGCGGATTCTGCGCCAATCCTACGGCTTGCAACTGCCATCAGATCGATTTGTATATTGCGACAGACAAGTACTGTGCAAAGTATATTCCGGCAGAACATGCTCTGGATATCATTGAGGAAGGTGATTTCCGGGCAGAAATGGCGATTCAGCCGTTTGCCAAGGAAGCATCTGTACAGTTTATCTATGTGATCAATGCCAAATCATTTGAAAAATTCCCGGGCAATCCGGATCACAAGGTCAAATATGGTTATACGGATTCCGCGATAATGGCGACAAATACCTGTTTATATGCGACGTCCATTGGTCTTGGATCGGTGATGCGCGGTATGTTTGATCCTGCGCTGGTTGCACCGCGTCTGCATATTCCGGCTGAAGATGAAATTGTGCTGACCGTATCGGTAGGGTAGTGCGAGCCGTATGTGCGCAGCACATAGGCGAGCAAGCAAGCCGTAGAGACGTTCCGTGGAACGTCTCAAGGCGCAGCGGCGCGGCGTATCGCAGATAGCCGCGCAAACACACAATTGAATAAACGGAGGCTGTCATGAACTTGAGATATTTCAATATACAACGCGTGTTTTGGATTGGCGCAGCGCTTTCTTTGGCTTGCTGCGGATGTGCGAACAAAGTGAATTATCCGGTTCAGACAGCGGAAGTGTCTGATGTCGATTTGAGGACGAATCGGATGGTGCCGCAATTTGAGGCCGAAGATATAAAAGCCGAAGAGGTTGCGCCATTTATTGAAAAATATCGTGTCGATGCGCATGTGCAGGGGATGTATGTCCAGGTGACGACCGAAATGATCATACGCAATCCGAATAACCGCGTATTTAGTGGTAAACTTGAGCTCCCGTTGCCGGAAGGTGCGGTGATGAGCGGTTATGCGATTGATGTGGACAGCATGGATATCCATCATCAGATGGTGGATGGAACAGTGGTCGATAGCAAAGTGGCACGCAGAGCCTACGAAGCAGAGGTGAAGAAGGGGGTTGATCCTGGATTGCTTGAAGCCGTGCGCGGAAATGCGTTCAGAACACGGATTTACCCGATAATGCCGAAAGGCTACCGCCAGGTGCGCGTGCAATACACGATGCCGCTTACGGTCGGTGCCAATGGCGCAACCGCATTGTTGCTGCCGATGGTCAAATCGGAACTTCTGGAAAGAAAGATTCGCATTCTCGTCGATATCCCGGGGCTTGACAAACCGGTGCTGAGCGGGCTTGGAGACGAGCAGTTTGCGCAGGCACAGGCTGCATGGGTATTTGAAAAGGTCGATCGCCACATCACGCCTGACTCCGATTTGCTGATTTCGATGCCTAAACTGCCTGGTATCGTAACTTCGGTAGAACGGAATGAGAAAGACACGGATGAGACTTTCTTTGCAATAAGCCTTCGCACTGGTGATGCGCCAGCGGATGTACCACAGCAGGATTTGTCGCGGCTGCGGCTGATTTGGGATGCTTCGGGCAGCCGAAAACCTGATGATATCCAAAAGGCGCGTCAGGTTTTGGAACGCATTCCGGAATCGGGGCATTATGAATTGCATGTTTTCCGCAATGTGCTTGAATCGCCCGTCGTATTTGATGATCGTGCCGCATTGCTGCAATATATCGATGGATTGGATTACGATGGCGGTACGGATTTTACGCCGCTTTTAGCGCTGGCAGACAAGGCATTCGATGGTATGACGCTGTTTTTTACAGACGGCGTGGATACCTTTAGAAATGATGTACCGGAATTTGGAAATCATTCTGCAGCCATCATTTCGGGCGAAATGTATGATATCAATGTGATGCTTCGTATATGCGGTGGACAGGCATATCATCTAAAGACATTGACTGCAGAAGATATCATTCAGCAATTGAAATCGCCGCAGCCAACGGTTTCGGCGGTGGAAGGCAGCCATATATCAGATGTGCAGGGGATTGGGATTTCTGCCGTCGGGCGTGTGGCCGTTGTGGGCAGACTCAATGGCGATGCGGATAACGTTAAGATCAGACTTTCGGATGGCCGCGAGTTTTCTGTAAAGCTTTCGGCAAATGATGCCGTCACGGGCAGAACCATTACGACCGCATGGGCCGCAGCGAAAGTGCGTGAACTTGCGCCATTTCAGAAGAAGAATGCAGATGAACTGAGAAATTTGGGCAAAAAATATAACATCGTTACGCCAAACACGAGCATGATTGTATTCGAGTCGCTTTCACAATGGGTCGAATATGATATTGAACCCCCTGAAAATCTGACGGAAATCCATGCCAAATGGCTCGAAGCACACGAAGAAAAATTGGCGAATAGCATTAAGAAAAAAGAGGCGGATGCAGCATCCTGGAATAAGCAAATCACAGAGATTTGGGAGAATCGCGTCAAATGGTGGAATGATCCGATACCGCCCAATCTCAGAACGGATTATGCTTGTGAATACCATTGCTCTGATAAATCATACAAGAATTGCGAAGAAATCATCGTGAGCGATTTGTATGAACACTACAGAAAACCATTTAAGCCCTCAAAAAAGTGGAAATGTGAAGAGGATGATGCAAATCCAAATCATTGTAGAATTGATTATATAGGTTGTTCTAATGGCTTTGGTTCTGGCGGAGAAGGAATGGGGATGGGGGGCGGCGCCGGCGGCGGCATGGGCGCATACTGCGCAGGAGGTTTTGGAGCAAGTTCAGCAAGTTCAGTTCAAAGTGCCAGTGGTGGTGAAGAATTTGAAAATGTCGAAGCAGAAATCGAATTGAAAGAATGGGATCCGGATACGCCCTATCTGAAAGCACTCAAAGCGCTGAAAGAAAGTGGTGCGGATGCAAAAGCATTATATGCTGAATATATGCGCCAGCGAGCAAATTACGAAACGAGCAGCGCATTTTATCTGGATGTTGGGGACTGGTTCTTTAAACAGAATCTGCATGAATATGCCGTGCGTATTCTGTCGAATCTGACAGAACTGAGAATTGATGACGAAACGGTATTGCGCATTTATGCATGGCGTTTGAGGGATGCCGGCATGCTGGATGAATCGATTGAAATCACGCATAAAGTTGCAGATCTGCGACCGTTTGAGAATATCTCGTGGCGTGATTTGGCGCTTGTATATGAAAAGCGCGCAAAGAAAAATATGAGCGCGGAAGATGCACAAAAGGCTTTGGCGTATTTTTATAAAACCGCATTCGACGTTTGGGAAGGCGATGATGAAAGGAATATTGCGCTTGTCGCCATTGAGGAATTCAATGCGCTTGCAGCATGGACAAAACGCCAGAACTGGCCGAATGGTGCACCAACGATTCCCGCTGTCGATGAGAAGTTTAACAAGCTGCTCGATACGGATTTGCGGGTGATCATCCGATGGGATATTGACAGTACGGATATCGATCTCCACGTGATCGAGCCAACAACAGAAGAAATCTATTATTCCCATCAGCGATCCGCAACCGGTGGTATCTTGAGCGCAGATATTACCAACGGTTATGGTCCTGAGGAGTATTTGCTGAAATCATCGCCGAGTGGGACGTATACGTTAAAGACCCATTATTATGCGTCACATGTGCAGGAGCTGATTGGAGCGGTGACGATAACTGCAACCATCTTTACGAACTGGGGACGTCCCAATCAGTCTGAGAAATCGATAGTGTATCGCCTTGAGGAAGAAAAGGAAGATATTACCATTGGCTCGTTTGAGGTGGGGGGCTCAACAACAGTGACAGCCCCACGGTAGCCGCGAAGTGACAATCTGTGGATGGCCTTGATTCCCCGCCCCATTTTCTAAAAGGGGTAAGGGAACGATTCACCTCCTTTGCTCTTTTTGATGGCTTTCGCCGTAAGACCTATCTGCAGTGCGGCTACGCGCCGCAGGCGGTTAGGGGGCGTTGAAACGTGAACGCCCCCTAACGACCCCCGCACGTCCGGGGGA
>CAMKRB010000230.1 GCA_946415045.1 uncultured Myxococcales bacterium | reverse complement strand
AACTGTGGAAAAGCCCCCAGACGCGCGGGAGTTGTGAGAGGGTGTGCGCGGTGGCACACCCCCTAACCGCCTGCGGCGCGTAGCCGCGCAAGAATGTGCTTACGGCGTAAGACGTCCAAAATGGCATTGTGGCTGAACTATTACCCGCAAATTCGGGGTTGTTTGATTTTCGCGTGTCATGCGGGCGATTTCGTGCTACACTGGAGCGGCTCATTTTTGTGGGCTGTTGACGTGGACAATTTCTGGTGTTTTTATGGAAAGTAAATTCATACCGACGCTTCAGGCTGGTAACGGCTATACATACCTAAAACTCAAGGGTGTTCTTGACGAGGACAATCTGCTGGTGAACCTGCTGTCGCAGATCCAGGGGCGGTTGCTTCTGATAGATATGGCCGAAATTGAGCGCATCAATTCCTGCGGCGTGAGGGACTGGGTAAACTGGCTCAATCAGATACAGGCGCTTGGTGTTGCAGTGATTCTGTTAAGGTGCTCACCGGTCGTCGTATCGCAGGCCAATATGGTGGCCAATTTCGCATCTGATGCGTTCATCCACAGTTTTTATGCGCCCTATGTGCATCCAGATACCGGCGATGAGCAGAGCGTGCTCTTGTTTACCGAAGACATCCGTCAGAACAAGCCGATTCGTGCGCCCAAGATTTTCAACGAGAGTGGCGAGGAGCTGGAGTTCGACGAGTTTGAGGAATCGTATTTCGCGTTCATCAACGATCCCCGGATTCTGATGTATCAGATTCCGGCTGATATTCAGGCCGTGATTCAGTATTTCCTGCCCGAAGCCGCGACGCGCCAGCCGGTGATATCCTCACCGGGACAGGAATCTGCCGCAGCATCGCCGATGAATGCGTATCAGGCGCAGAATGCGGCGCGCGCAGGACAGGGATACGGCGCAAATGCCTATGGTGCGCAGCAGCAGGGATATGGCGCTCAGCAGCAGGGATATGGCGCGCAGCAGCAGGGATACGGTGCGCAGCAGCAGGGATATGGTGCGTCACCCTATCAGGCGCAGGCCAATCCCTATCAGAATCCGCCCAGACCGAGCGGCGTTCAGCCAGGCGCAGTCGGTTACAGCGCAGGTCCGCAGGCTTCCGTGCCCATGGCCGCTCCGGTTGCGGCACCCGCACAGCCCAATCCTTATGGTGCGCAGGGCGGATATCCTCAGCAAAATGCCTATCCTCAGGCTCAGCAGAATGTGCCCCAGCAGCCGGCTCCGCAGCCACCGTCTTCCAGAGCGGATTCGGCGTCGATTCCACAGCCCGCACAGCCCATTCGCCATGAACAGCCGCCTCTTCCTACTGACGGCAAATTCCAGAATGTCGCATCTCGCCCGGCTGCGCCGCGTCCCGGTGTCACACCGCCGCAAAAGCCGGCTCAGGTGCCCGGCGCAAGATTCAATGCGCCTCAGACGCCCGCGCCTCAGACTCCTGCACCCGCTGCTCAGAATGCACAGGCTGCTCCGGTTTCTGCCGATCCTCAGGTCCCATCGCTGATTCAGAATATGCCGGTGCGCAAGGATATCCCCGAATCTCCAGCGCCACAGGTCATCGTCACCGACGGACGCCAGCGCAATTCCATCGAAGCCTTGCGACAGCCAACCGTTTCGATGAAGAGCTCTCCATGCAAACCCTCGATATTCCGGATGTCTCTGGACAATCAGAAACTGATGATGTTGATCGCCGCAGGCGTCGTCGTCGTGCTTGTCATTGTGGTCATTATCATCATCGTCAAGAGTCTGGCTTCGTGATCAATAATGATGGCGCGGCGTATCGCAGATAGACGCGCCGCCGCGCGTATCGGCCCCAGCGGGGACGATAGCAAGGCCACATTCGTGTGATAATACATGTGATAAAATGTACGCCATGTCGGTCTTGTTTGACTTTTCAATCAAATGTCAATAGAAGGCAGCATCGCCGGTTTGGCGGTATTTCTTTAGCTTGAAAGGTTTTTTCCAGGTTATGGCCAGTAAAAAAATTCGCTGTGCATTTTGCGGCAAAGAAGAAAAAGACGTCAGAAAACTCGTGTTCCGCAAGGATTCGCCTCACGAAGGCGTGTGCATCTGTGACGAGTGCACGATGAAGTGCATGGGCATGCTGATGCAGAAGGAAAGCCAGGAAGCGGCCGAGAAAGAGGAGTCGATTTCTGCTTCCGAGATGCGGCCGACCCGAATCAAGGCGTTTCTGGACGAGCATATCATTGGGCAGGAACGTGCCAAGGTCGCCATGAGCGTGGCGATTTACAACCATTATAAACGTATCGAGAATATTCATCTGGACGAAAACGACGACGTGCAGCTCACCAAAGGCAACATTCTGATGATGGGGCCGACAGGTTGCGGAAAGACGCTGATTGCGCAGAGTATCGCGCGGCTGCTCAACGTGCCGTTCACGGTGGCCGACGCGACGACGCTCACCGAGGCCGGCTATGTCGGCGAGGATGTCGAGAATATCATTAAGAATTTGTGGATTGCGTCGGGCAAGAACATCGAACGCACGGCCAAAGGCATCGTCTGTATCGATGAGGTCGACAAAATCGCCACGCGCGGCGACAAGGGACGCGACGTCGGTGGCGAGGGCGTGCAGCAGGCTCTGCTCAAGATGATCGAGTCGGGATCTGTCACATTTACGCCGGATAGCGCGAAAAATCGCCCGCAGCAGGACGTGATTCAGGTCGACACGACGAACATTTTGTTCATCTTTTCCGGCGCTTTCAACAACATCGGCAACATCGTTCAAAGCCGCATCGGCGTGAGCTCGCTGGGATTCCACAACGAGGTCGCCACGAAAAACAACGAAAATGACGACGAATTGCGCCGCCAGGTCGAAACGGCCGACATCATCAAGTTCGGCCTGATTCCCGAATTTATGGGCCGTATTCCCGTGATCGTGACGCTCGACGATCTCGACGAGGACGCCCTGCTGCAGATTATATGGAAACCCAAAAACAGCTTGCTGCGCCAGTATGAGCGGCTGTTCGAGCTCGACGGCGTCAAACTCACCGTGACCGAAGATGCCCGCCGCGCCATCGTCAAAGAAGCCATCCGACGCAAAAGCGGCGCTCGCGGCCTGCGCTCCATCATGGAAGAAGTGATGCTCGATGTGATGTACGAAGTGCCTTCAATGGACGGCGTTTCGGGCGTCACCATCGATGAAGGCGTGGTGCTCAAACAGCATGAGCCAATCATTACCTCATACAAAAGCGCGTCCTGATAATTCGTTTTGTTTTTTGGTGGGGGAAGTGTCCCCCTGCGGCGCTATGTGCTCGCCGTGAGACGTGCGATCGCACGTCTCTACGGGCTGCGCGCATACGCGCCTACCCCCTCCGGATGGATCCCGGCATCCTTCGGTTGGCGGCAGATAATTGATGTGGGGTCAGCAATGGCCCCATTTTTTTGATAACAGGGGGCTTTGGAAACAGTTATGAAACAACCATTTCACTGTGGATTTATCGCACTTGTGGGGCGGACGAATGCAGGCAAATCGACGCTTGTAAATGCGCTTACCGGCGAAAAGGTGAGCATTACGAGTTCGAAAGCACAGACGACGCGCGACAAGATTCGCGGCATTGTGAACCGCCGCAATTCGCAAATTGTCTTTATCGATACACCGGGCCTGCATTTGTGGCTCAAGCGCACGCTCAATCAGCTCATGATTCAGTCGGCGCTTTCGGCACTCGGCGATGCGGATGGCGTGCTGATGCTTGTGGATGCAGTGCATGCGCTCACACCCACCGGCGAAATCGAGGAAATCGAACAGGGATTGATTGAGGCGCTCAAAAAAGCGGGCCGTCCGGCAGTTCTGGCCATCAATAAAATCGATTTGCTCAAGGATCCATCCGCGCTTTTGCCTATCATCGATACCTACCGAAAAGCATACGACTTTTCCGACATCGTGGCCGTGAGTGCGCGAAAACGCAAGGAATTCGAGACGCTGCTCGATGTGCTCGAAAAATATCTGCCCGAGCAGGAAGCGCTGTATCCGCGCGAATATTATACGGATCAGTCCGAGCGGTTTCTGGCCAGTGAGACGATTCGCGAGGTCATTTATCGCCAGATGAGCAAGGAATTGCCTTATTCTGCGGCCGTCGAGATCGACGATTTCAAGTCGATGCGGGAGCAGGGCAGGGTAGAGATAAAGGCGACCATTTATGTCGAGCGCGAAAGCCAGAAAGCGATCTTTATCGGCAAACGTGGGGCGGCAATTAAGCAGCTCGGCATCGATGCCCGGTCGCGTCTGGCCGATGTGCTTGGGGCCAGTGTCCATCTGGAGCTCGTCGTTAAGGTGCGCTCCGACTGGAGCGAGAATCCGAAGGATTTGAAGGATTTTGGCTATCTGGAGGATAAACAGAAATGAAAGACAGATTGCCCATCGTTGCATTGGTTGGACGGCCGAATGTCGGCAAATCCAGGCTTTTTAACCGTTTTGTGAGATCGCGCAAAGCCATCGTCGAGAATACGCCCGGCGTGACCCGGGATCGCAATTATGGCACCGCACGCTGGAACGACGCAAAATTCGTTGTGATCGATACCGGCGGTTTTGAACCCGATTCGACCGATGTCCTGCTCGAACAGATGCGCATTCAGGCGCAGCTCGCCGTCGAAGAAGCCGATGTCATTTTGTTTGTGGTCGATGCACGTGCCGGCCTTTTGCCGGCAGATCAGCAGATCGCCGAGATTCTGCGCCGTTCTAACAAGCGCGTGATTCTGGTCGTGAATAAAATCGATCAGCCCAAACACATCGATCTTTCATATGAATTTTACGAGCTGGCATTCGAAGAGATGTTTGCAATTTCGGCTGAACACGGCCTGAATTTCGACGATCTCACCGAGGCTGTGACGCGCGATTTCCCAAAAAGTGAAGATGAAAACAATCGTCGTGCGAAATTCGAAATCGATAACGATTACGGCGAGTTTACAGAAAAGTATTACGAAGAAATCGGCGAATATCCCAAAGGTTACGATCCCTATGAGGATTTGGACGACGACGAGGATGCCGAAGAACCCGAAGATGAAGACGCCGATGGGAGCGAATCCGAATCGGACAGTGCGGATAACGATAAAGATGCGCATTACTTTGAAACTCGGGAAGATGCGGAGCTTTACGAAGTTCCTGCGACCGAATCGGGTGCGGATGCGCTGGCCGAACGCGTTCTGAATGAGACGATCTATGTCGCAGTGCTTGGAAAGCCCAACACCGGCAAATCCACGCTCATCAATCGTCTGCTCGGGTATAACCGTTTGCTCACAGCTGATATTGCCGGAACGACGCGCGATACCATCGATTCCGAGCTGGAGGGCAAAGACGGACAGCAGTTTGTGCTCATCGATACCGCAGGCATTCGCCGCAAGTGTACGGTGAGCCAGCGCATCGAAAAATTCTCGATCGTGAAGGCGCTGGATGCGGTGGAACGTGCGGATGTCGTGCTGCTCGTGGTTGATGCGCAAAATGGCGTGACCGATCAGGACCTCAAAATCGCTTCACTTGCGGTGGATCGCGGTTGTGCAGTTGCCGTTTTGCTCAATAAATGGGACAAGATTGAGAACAAGACCGACCAGACGGCAAAAGAGTATATCGATGCAGCGCGCGAACGGCTGTCGTTTCTGGATCGCGTGCCCGTGTTTACGATTAGTGCGCTCGTGGGTACGCGCACGAACAAAATCCTCGACATTGCCAAAAAACTGTATACGACGGCAAGCACAAGGGTGCCGACCGGCGAGTTGAATCGCGTGTTCCGCAGAATTTTGGAGCAGCATTCGCCCCCAACCGTGGGAAACCGCAACATCCGGCTGTATTTTGCGCAGCAGGTGGCGATTCGTCCGCCGACGTTCGTGATCCAGTCCAATGCGCCTGAACTCGTGCCGACCGATTACAAGCGGTTTATCATCAATCAGATTCGCGCCTATTATGGTTTCGAGGGAACGCCGATTCGCGTATTGTTCAAGAAACCAGCCGGCCGCCGCAAGTGGGAAAAGAAAAAATAAAGGCAATTTGTGAGTCACAATACAGCCGAACAATGAACGCCATAGGCATTCAATATCAATAGCCCCCGGCTTGAGCACAGCGAATACCGGGGGAACAATGAACGCCGTAGGCGTTCAAAAGCCCTTGGTTTGAGCACAACGAATACCGGGGGAACAATGAACGCCGTAGATACCGTGGTTTAAGTCAAGAGTGTTGAGCTATTTTTTTCATGG
>CAMKRB010000229.1 GCA_946415045.1 uncultured Myxococcales bacterium | reverse complement strand
ATTCCTGAGAATTTTCAGAAAGGTAATCCGTGAAAATACATGTAACTGATTGAATTTGTTTAGAACTATCCGAATTATACATTTCGGGCGTTATTGCATCTGACTGTTGGATTTCTGTGTTTACAACATTTTCTTTAACATCTTGAATTTGTTCGTTGTTTTTTAAATCATCCATTTTTTCAGGTGAAATCAATCCGTTTTCGGTTTCATCTAAACCGCACGCTGTACTTTGATTTTGTTCGGAATTTTTCTCATTTTGCTCATTCTGGTTCAGAGTTTGGGATTCAAGCAATTGCAGAAGTGTCTGTGTTTTGTATTTGTTTTTTTTGTAATCGAGGATGCCCGAAGCCACAATGAGTATGATGAGTGAAACGCCTGCGGCCATGATCACGCCGAATGAAGTCCATCCAAAGCGCCAAAAAGCGACAAAACCAAGTCCGCAGACAGAGACAACCGAAGCGGCAGAAATGACGATATAGAGGCGTTCAAGCTGATGTTCAAGTTGTTTGGCAGCGAGCTTCATTTGTTCCATGCAGATACCCTAGGGAAACTGTCTGACGGGAGCAATATCCGCATGCAGGCGGGATATGTGGTAATCAGCAGGAATATTATGGACAAATGCGTCAATATCTTCGGGGTGCTGAGAAAACGCGATGAAGATATCTCCGCCGCCGGCGCCGGAAGTCTTGAGAATGACGTGATATTTTCTGGCGATGGGAACAAGTGCATGAAAAACAGGCGGCAAAACCGGCATCTGAATGCACTCACCAAGCAGCTGCAGCATTGCTGGAAACGAGGCCATGATATCGAGGAAATCAGCAGCATTCCGGTTTATCAATGCCCGGGATGCATCGCAGCACACATCGGATAATTGCCGAATAATCCGTTGGTAAGAGCAGGAGTCTGAAACCTGATTCGCAGCATGTATAAAGGGGGTTGTAGGTGCCTGCTGGTGTGTGACAAGCAATGCAAATGGGGGCAGCAGCGCGGCATCAATTTGCCGGATATCCGGATGATCGGGGCAAGACTGAACCAGATGCACGCCCCCCAGAGCGCTTGCAATCACATCAGCGCCAGATCCCATCTGATTCTGAATTGCGCGGTGCGTATGAATTGCCGCTTTGAGTGCATCTTCCGACGAGATATGCATGTGACGCAAATCACGGATTGCCTGAATCTGTGCAGAGATCAGCGCTACGGTTGTTGCCGCGCTCGAACCGATACCAAGTTTTTCGCCGCTGTCGTCAAAAAAAGCCCTGTCGTCGATTTGGATCTCTGCTTCCAGAGAATAATCTGCGATATTCTCACATACCGGGAGAAAACCGATGGGTGAATGCAGCAGTGTTTCGAGTTTTTCGGTAATAACCGGCGTATATGACAATGTGGTATCAGGATTTGTACGTCCGGTAAAAGGGCGGATATTGGATAAAGTAACAGACAGGGACGGCGTCAGAGCAACGACGAGTGCCTGAGCGCCATACATCACGGCATATTCGCCAAAAATAAGGGCTTTGGCAAAGCCAAAGCCCGATTTGGAAATCAGTGTGTCTGTCAAAGGACCGTCCGTTAAGAAATACCGAAAACCGCAAAGAGCATCTGATAGGCGTTATGGATTGGCCTGTTCGTTTTGTTTTTTTCTGCGATCCAGTTCATCCAGGAAATACTGTCGAACTTTGGAGCGTCTGGTCATTTCGTCAGCGAGGTTGCCCTTGGCATATTCCGTCATAGCAGACTCACTGGCGAAGATGGGATCGAGAGCCACATTCACGTAATTGAGTAATCCCGAAGTACGCCACACCTGATCGCTTTCGCGGATCATTGTGAACACCTGACCATTGTAATGGATCTGAATATTCACGACGTTATCGTTGAGTGTATTGGAACTTTCGCATTCGACGCCGGATTCGGTATTGGCATTAAAAATAAGCGCTTCTGGATGGAAAACATATTCAAACAGCGCTTCATAGCTGTTGATATTTGCATCTTTTAACAGGTTCGTGCCTGTTTTTGTACGCATATACTGGTGCTCAATGGGATCGAAATAGGTTTCGATGATGCGGTCAATTTTCACGAGTGCGGCGTAAGCATCCAGGAACTGGGATTTCGTCTGACTGTCGAGCATATCCCAGATTTTTCGCTTATCACAAGCCTTATTGGTGGTATGGCTGGCAGCAGCACAAGCCTGCAGGGAGGCAATAAAACTCTTGTATGCAGCGATGGCACCGGTCGAGTCGTTGACGCAGCCCTGGCTGGAGCAAGCGCTGAACGAAAAAGCCACGAGGCAGGAGATAAAAATGCAAAGGATATGGCGCATAAAACAATCCGAAATGTGTGCAAAATCCATGTCAGAAGGCCGGACCGCGGTGAGAATGTGATGAATTGAACGGATTATTCTTCCATTTTAAACTGAATGGACACGGGAATTCTGAGGATGCAATTCTCTTTGAACTGACAGTTATTCCGCCAGTACATGGTAACTATCGATGGCTCGAACGTCATGTGATATTCGATTTCGAGCTGTTGGAACTGATCGAAATACTGGCGAATATCACGGTTTTCCCCGATGACAAAGTCGATCAGCCTGGCGGCATTTCCGGTTCGACGCACCTGAGTTATCGACATCCACAGAGTGGCTTCCCGCGTTTCCGGATGGACCAGAGACATCGTCAAATTGCGCAGGATAGACAAGTCAGGTGATGCAGCATTGTTCACACTGACGTCTTCAGGAGGAAGGATTTCGGGATTCGAAATCCACGCTTCATCCACAGAAATACCAGATAATTGATACAAATCACGATCGAACTGATAGCGCTGATAGAGCGTTATCGGATAACCATCGTTGACGATCTGAGATAAATCAATTTCGACCGACGTGCTCAGCGAATCGTAATGTACATCGGTGCTGCATGCCGCAGTCATTGCAAATACACTGGATAATAACAATGCAATTAGTTTTTTCACGAGTACCTCCTCACTCAAAACCAATGATAATATGCCATTTTTAGTCATTCGTTGCAAGATTTATGCGCTGTTGTCATCCCCTTCAATTGCTACGATTTGAAATCAATTCTGGCGACGGCATCCCCCCGGTGTACAGGTCGCGAAGATTGCCCGATATAATTGACAAACCGTGCGCCATCCGGACCATCGAACAACACATCCATCCGTATCTTCATCATTTCAATTACAGCAACAGCCATCCCCGGATGCAAGACCGTATCCGGCGCGATCATCGGTTTGCCATCGGATAACTCATAAATCAAAAAACCATCCGTTGGCGATACGATTTCCCGAATTCCCTCATACGAAAGCGACGGCGATGATGGCTCTGGCCTTCCGATTTCGCCGATTGTATCTCCAACCATCAGCCATGTATTCGGTGAGATGTGGATATGTAAATCTGCTGTGGTATCGACACAAAGCAAAATCGTATCGTTTAACCGACGCAGGACACCGATACATCTGCACCCGGCCGGGGGCTGCAGATGCATGGTATGCGTGCCAAAATACCCGACAGCCGGAGACAGGATCCGGTTGTCATGAGAGATCGGGCAAATCAGATGATGAGGCATACTACAAAGTGTCGTCGATACCCTCTGCGTCGATATCATAGAAAACGACGGTATTGGCGCTGGCCTCGGATACAAGCAGGAAATGCGTCCATGCATTTTTGAACAGTTTCATGGCGATGGGAGCTGCAGCAACACCGAATGAGAGCGACGACTGGCCGGTTCTGGTTGTGAATTCAAACATCTCATCGCGGGCATACTGTCGCTGAACCGTTGGCATTTTGACGCTAAAGAATGCAGTCTGAGCATTTGCTTTGGCGGCGATGTCGGATTCAGATGCAGGATCGAAACCAAACCGCGTCTGACCGTATGGATTGAGCGGATTATCCACGCACTGAGTACCAATGGTCATACGACGGTTAACATAGGTGCTTTTGCTCGTAATCAGCCATTGCCCTGACGGACGGATTTCGTAATCCAGACCAGTTGTGAAACACTCGGCAAATGGCGCACTCTCCACGTATCCTGGAGTTCCAGTCGGTGCAAGAGTGAGTGAGTTGGGACCTGCGTTGGTGATTTCCCATTCAAGGACAGGCTCTGATCCATCCGAGTTCTGCAGAAATGGCAGACACTGCGGTGCACTGATTGGCTGAACCCCCTTGCGGTTGCGCAAAATGAGATGATCGCCTGGTCTGGCACCTATCGTACAAAGGTTCACATTCGTATTGAATTTGCCATCCGAAGAGAAATAGCCATCACCTCGTTTTTCAATATCGAGCGCTCCTTCATAGGTGATGCGCCATGTTTCGGATGCGATAATGGCATCGTAAGGAATGGTATAGTATTCATTTGTATCGGGATCGATATTGCTGATGATACCGGCTTTTGGGAAGAACGCGCTTACATTTCGCTGACGCAGAGAGATTACGGGCAAGTCAGAATCGGCACAAATTTTACCGACACACCGGACTGTCCCGACATATGACGATCCGCCATCGGTATCGGTTGGCAGCATGATCATCTCATCGATCGAATCATTTACGGTATCACCGACGTAATGCTTGAGCGTCTGAAATATGGAGTATTCCGTGACGACGCCGCCCGAAGACGAAACGAAAGCGACGGCACGTTCAGAGTTAATGGTGTGAGCACCGCTGCTGTACAGATTTTCCTGGCGGATATCAGCGACGACATCCAGGGCGAGCCGTGAAACAGGAATGCCAACCGTGCGATTTCTTGGGAACCATCCGGAACGATCGATCGTCTGTTTCGTCGCGAGATCAACAACGATAAGCTGAGAATCAACGGGATCAAGGACATACAGCCATCTGCCCAAAGGATCGACATCGACAGCACCACGTCCTGAAGAAACGATGGGTGTTTCGGACAATCCATTCGGCCCGTAGCATGCAATATCTTCGGTATCCGTGAGTCCATTCTGATCGTTGTCGACACCATCACGGCACAAACCGAAACCCAGAGACGCGGATCCGAAACCGGGATCTTCATCATCTGTTGGCCACGCACATTTGATATCGGCGCGATCAGCATCGCCGTCGCCATCATCATCCAAAGCATTTCCGCATGTGCCATATTGCATTGCCTGCCAACCGGATTCGGATTCGCTGGCATCGCTTGAGGAAACGCAGCCAGGATCCAGCGCGTCCACCAGTCCGGATCCGGAATTGTCAATGCCATCGTTGCATTCGCCGATGCCTGTATATCCGGCCTGAATGATTTCCGAATCACTCTGACCGCCTTCGATACTCCACGGATAAAAACAGGATGCATCCTGCTCGTCGATAAGTCCGTTTCCGTCGTTATCGATTCCATCGGAGCAACCGAATCCCGCACCAAGCCTCTCGATTTCGCATGGGAAAGCGGAAGAAGACAGGCATGAACCTTCCGCATCGTCAAATCCTATGACCGAAATATAGCGGCGATCCGAATAGGAAACATAGCCAACATTTTTTTCGGGGTCAGCAACGAAACCAGCGGGCGTACCATCCAGTTTGACGGCATTCTCCCATTTCACCGTAATCTTGTCTTTATTCAGGGAACAGTTTGCCGGGAAAACATTCTCCCCTGCCCCACAATCGAAATCGATGGTGAGTTTGCGAACTGTACCGTCATAGAAAAAGACGAGAAATGCAGAGCTATTCTTATGATAGACGATTTTGAAAGGCTTTTTGTCGAGCTGCTGATAGGCGATTTCCTTGTAGTCATTTACAGAAATGATGGAAAGCTCGTTATTGACTGAGCTGGTAACGACGACAAAAGCACCGAGCGAATCCCCGGAAATCGACTGGGGTCTGTCACCGACGGGGATTGACGTGACGCCAGGGACAGATGCGGTGATATCGATGGCCTCGAATTCTGATTTGTTAGGATAATAATTGATGAAAGCAACCGAAGCCGTCGACTGATTCACTGCGTAAAGAGAGTTTGCAAATAAACCGCCGGATTCTGCACATTCAGTCTCGGACTTGTCCACGATCTGATCCTGAAGGTAGCAACGACTGACGATATGGATATCTCCCGGCATGCGCAATGCCGAGAGCTTGTAGTTGTTATCATCGTCGCATGCGGATGCAGCGAATGACAGGCAGGCGATGAACGCACAGGCAAGCGTGCGGCAGAAACGATTATTCATGGTGCCTCTGTTAACGAATTATCGAATGAAGCGTTTGTATCGGATG
>CAMKRB010000228.1 GCA_946415045.1 uncultured Myxococcales bacterium | reverse complement strand
CCTACCGTATTATAAGACGCATCATAGCCATTGAGCCATGAACGAATCGTACTCTTTTCCCAAGTGATTGAGATATCGGTTGTGTTGTATTTCTGTTTGTCCAACACTTTTTCGCTGACAACGAGATATTGCCCGGAACTGTTTTTGGCTAGCACTCGCCATTCAATCGGCTCTTTGCCGTTGGATGTATCGTTATCTTGCTCATAGTGACCAAAATACAATAAATCCCCCACATTAATAGGCCTGCAAACACCTTGTATGCATTTGTGAGAAGCGCATACATTGCCGCATTGCCCGCAATTGGCGGAATCACTATTGGAATTGATTTTACTTTTTCCATCGCAGGTTAAGGTGGATGAACCAATTAATAAATTCGATTGGCAAGTACCTGCCACACACTGGAAGCCTACTGCGCAGGTATTTCCGCATCCATTGCAATGGGCAGAATCCGATAAATAATGGATAATTTTATCGTTACAATACATTTCATCGGTACTATAGCTGCCTTGTCCATCAACGCATTCACCGTTGATACAAATGGAATCTTCGCAGCGATGACCGCAGGAACCGCAATTTGAAACATCATTCAGCGTGTTAGTTGTACTACCATTACAATAAGTTGGTCCGGCGCCATCGACACACTTGTTATCTTTACATATTTTGCCGTCAGCACACTTGTCGTTACAGCCACCACAACGATCGACGTTGCCAATCTGGACTTTATCACCACTGCAATAAGCTTGCCCATAGCCAGTCACACATTTGCCGTTGATACAGTTTTTTCCGTCGTCACAGCGATTATTACAATTGCCGCAGTGGTCGAGTGAACTGCCGGTATTCACTGCAACGCCAGAACACGTCGTATTGCCGACGCAATTTCCACTGGCGCAGGTCAGGCCATTTGTACATTTGTTGCCGCAAGTGCCGCAATTGTCGTTATCCGAATCCGTCTGGACGCATTTGCCACTACACTTGGCCCATCCGGCAACACTACTACACGAAACGCATTGACCATCCAGTGGAATATAGCCATCGGCACAATCTATAACGATACATTGGCTTTCGGAGCACCCCATCGTCTTCGTATTCGTCGGTTTACTTGCATTGCAGTCATGTCCGCATGCGCCACAATTCGCAATGCTTGAAGTGATGTCTGTACACACACCACCACAAGATTTTTCGCCATTCGAGCAACCAGCTTCGCCTTGCTCGCCTTGGTCACCCTTTTGACCATTGCAGATGTATTGGGTTTGTGCGTTATCCACTACACCATTCACTAAAACCTCAATTTTTACACCGCCATTGGTGCAGCTGCCTTGGGCACCATCAAACGGGGTCGTTCGCATGGTGGTATTGGTTCCGCTTTGTCCTTGGCCACCTTGCGTGCCATTGCAGATGTATTGGGTTTGTGTATCATCGACCACGCCGTCGACCAAAACCTCAAATTTGATGCCGCCATTGGCGCAGCCACCCTGCGCATCGGTAAATGGGGTGGTCCGCAGGGTGGTATTCGAACCACTTTGCCCGCCTTGACCATTCTGGCCATTTTGGCCGTTTGCACCATTGCATAAGTATTGGGTCTGCGCGTCATCCACTACGCCATCGACCAAAACCTCGATTTTAACACCACCGCTGGTGCAGTTGCCCTGAACTCCGGCAAATTGGCTGGTGCGCATGGTGGATGTTGGGGATGAATTGTTGCTGTCTTCATTACAGCCTGTATTAAATACGCCTGCCATAATTGCAATGGCTATAGCAGTAATGATATGTTTTTTCATGATGCTATTCCTCCCGTGTTTTGAAGTGTATATATTATTTACCGAATAATTCCAGAATTTCTTTCGTATCTTTTACGATAGCATCAATGATGCTTTTTACCGTCTGCGACGATTCGATTTGTTTGTAACGATGAATAAAAGAACTGCCGAAATGACACCAGTCTTTTTTTCCTGACATGGGTTTTGAAGTGACCCATTCTATGATTTTATTTGTTGTTTCCTCGTTGACTTTATCATTTAGGCTGTTCCTGTTTGGACTGATTATATCATCTGCTACAATTTTGTCGGCCGTGACCGCATAACGATATTGATTATTTTGAAGCTGAATCATCACACATACTGGGTCATTTTCGTAAGGATGATTCTCCAAAACATATCGCAGTTCAACGAGACCGGATGTGGTATAATTAGAATCTAAATAGAATCCAAGCTTAGAGCCGTTCTTATCTTTGCAGAAGCGATTACAATTGATTCCTGCGCTCGACAGCTGCGTTTCAAGCTGAATGCGCAGCTTGTCGAAACTGACCTTTTGCCAAATGTCGGCAAGACGCACGTCGACTAAATCTAAAAATTCGTTGTATGCGTTCTCATATCTTTTCTTATCCTTAGCACAGAGTGCAAAAGGACAGAGCCGGACAAGATATAAATCGTTTGGCTTAACCGTCCAACTTTCCGCAAGCTCAGAGAGAGCACGAATGAAACTGCAATAATTCTCGTAAAGCTGTTTGTGAAAACCGGTAACTATCTCTGTATTTATTTTAAGTGCATTGGGAAGGTCATTGTATTTCGTAAAGATCCATGATCTTGTCAGCGTCGGATCATTTTGCTGAGAATCTGCATCCGTCAGTGAGAGCAATATAAAAGTGATATTCTGCTCTTCTTCCCTGTTTTCTTTTTTGTCAGCCCATTCTTTCTCTGCCTTGTCACTGTAGTCTTTTAATTGCTTTGCGCCTGGCAATCGCTTCACCTTGTTTTCTAGCACCAAAACTGGTACCCAGTTCTTATGGGGGCGAACATAAACTGCCAAGTCAAAGTTCTCAGCCTCACGCTTGACTTCAAGATTCTCAGCTTTTAAAGAATAGATAGCCTCCCACCAAAATTGCTCGCCAACCGAAGAACCAGCAAGCATACGCATCACACGAATGAAAACCTCCCAATGTGATATGGCGAGCCAGTAAAGAAAGTCGCTGTGAAACAGCTCTTTCGACCCCGCAGATAAATAAAACAGAGGAGACTTTTTCAGTTCTTCGAGACAGCCTTGCTGTTGGTTGTTTTGGCACATTGGTTCCACTATGCCCTTAGGTTTAGCCATAACAATAATGCCCTCCATCTGTGCTGCAGGTGCAGGATAAGTGTACTTATCCTGCTACCATTTTTTAGGGGGGTATGCTAAAATCTACTCTGAGGATTGGTGCGGTTTTCCGCATCACGGAGTTTTCCAAATTTTAGGTGTAGGATAAGTACACTTTTCCTACACATTGATACAGAAAGTATTCATGCGTGTTTCCTCGCATGATATCTAAAATTCGACAGTGTCATCCCGCACGATTCTGCCGCTTGTGTACAGGTGATTTCGCCGGCTTTCCATGCGGCGAGTGCATCAAAGAATTTTTTGTCGAGCTGGCGTTTTGGTTTACCCCAGGTTTTGCCGCGAGCTTTAGCGGCGGCGATGCCTTCGGCCTGTCGCTGTCGAATCATGGTGCGTTCGGTTTCGGCGACATAAGACAAGAGCTGTAAAACGATATCGGCAATGAGCGTTCCTGTGAGGTCTTTGTCTTTTTTCGTGTCGAGCAAAGGCATATCGAGCACGCAAATATCAATGCCGATTTCTTTGGTCAGAATGCGCCATTGTTCCTGTATTTCGGCGTAATTCCTGCCCAATCTGTCGATGCTTTTGACGACCAGTGTGTCGCCCGGTTTGAGCTTGCGCAAGAGTCTTTGGTACTGCGGGCGATCGAAGTCTTTGCCAGACTGCTTGTCGATGAATAGCTGTTTTGAGGAAACGCCAGCTTCGGCAAGTGCGATGCGCTGGCGGTCGTCGTGCTGTTCCTGTGTGCTGACGCGGATATATCCATATTGTGTTGGCATACGTGACCTCCTGATGCAAAAATGCCCGGCGTATGAAATAGCCGGGCATCGGAGGCCGTATGCGCGCAGCGCATAGGCCCGCCAGCGAGCCGTAGGCGCGTGTCGTGACACGCGCCAAGGAGAAGCAAAATTAAAAAATGGCATTTAAGCCGACAATTTTTAAAAGACTTGTAAAAAATGACGGCTTAACGCATATTCTTCAGGTGCATTCTTTTCGGATGCTCGCAGTTTGGAGGTGACGTATGAAACTGTTTCCGAGAGAGCTTTATCTTAATAAGATACGCAGGTTTTATCACGATGAAGAGATTATCAAGGTTATCACGGGGGTTCGGCGATGTGGCAAATCAAGCCTGATGCAGACCATAGCGAATGAATTGACAGCAGGAGGCGTAAAGCCGGAGCAAATTGTCTATTTGGATTTGGATGAACGTCAATATCGCCGCGTGACAACAGCCGATGCACTCGAAGCACTCATTGATGCGCATGATACGCATGCCGAGCACCAATACCTGTTTATCGATGAGATTCAGAATGTTCGCGATTTTGAGCCCGTCATCAATGGATTCAGGACGGATGGTGGATGGTCGATTTTTATCACGGGATCGAATTCGTATCTGCTAAGTGGGGAGCTCGTGACAAAACTCACAGGACGATATATCGAATTTGAGATGTTCCCATTGAGCTTTGAAGAATACGAAAAGATGAAGGCGTTCTATGGTATATCGATTGATCCGAATCCTCTTGCAGAACTCAATCAATATATTTTATCGGGGGGATTTCCCAAAACGCTGCAATATCATGAACTATCAGAAAAACAACGCTATGTTCAAAGCATCGTGTATGAAATCTTTGAAAAAGACATCCGTCACAGAATGAAAATCCGCGACCGTGAAACTTTTGAAATCGTCAGGAAATATTTGATTGCCAATTTCGGTGCAACAACAAATATATCCAATATTTGCAATGTTTTACGTTCTCAGGGAATTTCTATTACACGAGAAACCGCGACGCGTTATGTCCAAATTCTCGTCTATGCTAAAATTCTATATGAATGTCCTCGATTTGATATCAAATCGAAGAAATCACTGAAAAATGAAAAGAAGTATTATCTTTCAGATCTTGGATTTTTCTATGCAGATAACACGGATAATCGCATCAATTATGGACCTGTACTTGAAAATATCGTCTATATCTATGCCAAATCGCATGACAATCAAATTAGTATAGGGAGGATCGGTAAACTGGAATGTGATTTTATTGTTCGCGGTACATCTATGGATTATGCCTATATTCAGGTCGCCTATACCATTTTTCAAAGTAAAGAAACCGAAGATCGTGAATTCCGTTCTTTGGAGAGCATTCGCGATAATTATCCCAAGTATGTATTGACAACAGACTTCCTGCTTCAACACCGGAACGGTATCATTCACGCGAATTTGCTTGATTTTATAAAAGCAGGAAAATCATTTTGTTAGGTTTCTGATAAATGATATCATCATACGACGCCGCGTATCGCAGATAGCGAGCGCCCTCATAGACGTTTGCTTGTAGATTCCAGAAATGCTAATTTTCATACAAGCATGCTGCGTCGGTATGCTGTTTTCGGTGAGTTATGCTATGGATGTTACGGTACAGACGGTACAGGAGCTGTTGGCGAGATTGAACGCGGAGGATTTGAACACCGTTTGCAAGTTTATCCAGTTTTTGCTGGAAAACCGTGCGAAAGAGCTGAGAGTACCGCTTGATTTTTCAAAATATGATACGGCAACGCATGTCTGGAATGAAGACGCTCAAGAATTTGTCAACGGGATAAGACGTGATGATAGGTTCTAAGATTTTATTGACACGGCACCGTTCATTTACATTTTGGAAGATAACGCATAGTATTCATCCCGTGTCAGAGACTTGGTTTCAAGGTATTTTGCGTCTAATGTTCCGCTTGTCACGTCGCCGCTGACGTTTGCAGAATACTGTGTCGTTCCATATCGTCAGAATGCGCTACGAAAAATTAAGGATTTTGAAGCTTTCATTTTCGATGCCAAAATTACAATTTCATCGTTGACGATTGATGTAGCTAAATGCGCCGCTCAAATCCGTGCGAAATATTCCGGCATTAAAGCGATGGATGCACTCCAGCTTGCAAGTGCGATGATTAGCGGTTGCGACGTGTTTCTGACGAATGACAAACAATTGCGTCAGGTTGATGAGATTCAGGTATTGCTTGTTGATGATTTGTAGCATCTGAACACCCGTACCGACAAAGTGCCCAATACATCGCCAACAGCGGCTTCCGCCTACTATTCCTATGGCGTCTGCGTGCTCGAAATCGAACTCAACACGCTCACC
>CAMKRB010000227.1 GCA_946415045.1 uncultured Myxococcales bacterium | reverse complement strand
GTAGTAGGTTCCGGGATCGAGCACCTGCCAGATGCGGCTGTCGCTGCGCGAAATCACCTTGGGATCGAGCGACGACAGCAGATACAGGTCGATGTCGGTATTGGCAGGCTCGGGCTTGCGGATATTCGCATGGAATCTGGCCTTTTCCTTGAGCGTGAACTTATAGATGTATTCCGGACCGGCTTCACTCAGCGTTTCGCCGGGATAGGTATTATAGACGCTGCTCGTTGCATTTGCCGTGCTTCTCACATCGGCCAGAACGTAATCGGAAGGCAGCGGCTCACCGCAGTTGAGCAGAATCGGATCGTTCTTGGTACCCGCATATTCCGGCATGATCTGAATATTAATGGTGTATTTGCCGGCTTTTGCATTGCCGCTGTAGGTATCGGCGACGATCCAATAGGTGCCGGCATCGACGATTTGCGACAGCGATTTGTCGTTGCGATCGATAAAATCGGAATCAGGCACGGTCTTGTTCGAAATCTTCAGATTCCGCAGCAAATGGATATCGATGTCTACCCCTTCGGGCTCGGCATCCAGCCAGATGCTGATTTTGGAACGCTTGTCGATTGTGACTTTGTAGTAATACTCCGAACCTGTCTCGTCCGTGTTCGTATTTTTGGGATAATAGTCGATGAGCGAATTCGGCGATGATTTGGTATCGCGCGAATCGCGGTATGTCGTCGCGCACGTGGCTTTTACCGTAAACGGGTGATCGGGAGAACCGTCTTCCTGAACCGGTGTCTGAGTACACGCATCGCCCTTGCCGTCGTTGTTGCTGTCTTTCTGATCGGGATTTGCAACTCCCGGACAGTTGTCGGATTCATCGGGAATCGTGTCGCCATCGGTATCGGGTTTGGGAGGCGCATCCGTACACGCATCGCCCTTGCCGTCGTTGTTGCTGTCTGCCTGGTCGGGATTCGGCGTATTCGGACAATTGTCGGATTCGTCGGGAATCCCATCGCCATCGGTATCGGGTTTGGGAGGCGGCGCCTGTGTACACGCATCGCCAATGCCGTCGTTGTTCGAATCCGCCTGATCTGCGTTCGGCGTATCGGGGCAGTTATCGGTTTTGTCGGGAATCGTGTCGCCATCGGTATCGACATCCGGCTGCAGCTCACACGCATCCCCTACACCATTGCTGTCGGCATCTTCCTGATCGGGATTGGCCACTTTCGGACAGTTGTCGTCCGCATCTGGAATGGTGTCGTTATCCAGATCGACAATCATCATCGAACATGCATCGCCCTGCCCGTCATTATTGGAATCCGTCTGGTCCTTATTCGGCACAATCGGACAATTGTCCTGCTTGTCCGGAATCGTGTCGCCGTCGCCGTCACGGTCACCGATCGTACACGCATCACCAATGCCGTCGTCGTTCGAATCCTTCTGGTCCGAATTAATCACCATCGGACAATTGTCGAGCGCATCCGGAACCGTATCTCCATCCACATCCTGCGTCGTCTGCCGCAGCGAAACACCGCCACTCGACGGAATGCCAAGCTCCAGACAAATGTTGCCGCAATAATCCGGATCACAGTCCGTGACGTTGCACGCCGATCCGGCAATCGTCAGCTCATTGTCATCTGAACAGCCACTTATCAGGGCCGCAATACAGGCCAGTAACACAAAACCCGAGCAACGCTTCTTCATGACGCCTCCTTTGCCAAAAAAAATCCTTGCACTCTATAGCACAAAATCATCGCTCAATCCATTTTTACACGCATAAAAACTCACGAAAATTTCACTACGCTGTCCCTGAAAATTAAAAAAATTTGACCGCGTTCATTTTTTTGTTGACCTGAAAGACACATGGGCGTAAAAGCCCGCCCGTTCGCTGGTTATACCAGAGAGCATTCCGGAGTGGCTCAGTCGGTTAGAGCGGGTGGCTGTTAACCACTAGGTCGGGGGTTCGAGTCCCTCCTCCGGAGTTTAAATCGCTGTTGACCTAGCAGCATCAATCTTGTTCCGGAGTGGCTCAGTCGGTTAGAGCGGGTGGCTGTTAACCACTAGGTCGGGGGTTCGAGTCCCTCCTCCGGAGCTCAGCGCCAGATGTTTCGTCTGGCGCTTTTTTTGTTCTTGCTTTTTGTCGCGCGCTATCGGCTGTCGCCGATACGCCGCGCCGGCGTCGCTATGGCTGCGCCATACGCGCCGCCCTTCATATCACGGTATCCGCGATGACCCCTTCCGATCCACGTATCGACGCCATCCAGCAGCATCTGGAAGCCGTCACCAATACCCTCTACAAAAGAAAAGTCGTCGAGAACGACGATCATCAGCTGCTGCTCGCCTGGCAAAACGAGGACACAAAGGTCGATTACCTCCTCCATATCATGAAGCTCAGGTTTCATAGCTATCAGGTCGCTTTCGCCATACAGAAATACCGCGACATCGAAACGCGCTACGACGCCCGCCTCAGCGATATCGAATTACGCCGTTTACTCGCCGATCCCATGCGCTGCGTCCGGCTCATGCTCAGACAGGAATACGGCATGTAAAACCGATAATGCAGTGCTGCGCATTTACATATTGCTCATTTACAATGCAGCGCTTTGATTTTATTGCCAAATTTAGGAAAATTGGCGCAAAACCGAATTCAACAAATTGACATCCAACCTATTGAATCCGTTGGGGTTTGTTGAAATATTGTCGTTTTAACCCTATTCCGCACACCAACATCTACGCTCAGCGCGAAGTTCTGTGTCGTCAAAATACATCGAAACAGGTTGATTTTGTTGAAGAATTTCCAAAAAAAAAGACGCATTGAATGCAATGACAACCAGCGTGTTATTGGCTACGACGCAGCATTCTTATCTCCCCTCTCATTTTGCCAGCCTTTGTTTTTTTCAGCCCTCGGGCTGGAAAAAAGTGGAAAAAAACAGGGAAACGCTTTGTTCCCCCGGTAGTCTCGCCTACGGCTCCAACCGGGGGCTATGGATGTTGAACGCCGACGGCGTTTGGCGCCCCCGAACGGCCTAAAGTGACAACCAGTTACGTCAGCGTCACACTTCTTTTGAACGAATGGTTCAAATACTCTCTCTGAATGACTTCGGCCATTTGCTCGGCGGTAGCGAAATGATCGTAATCCACGCAAATCACCGGGATAACCTTTGAAATCTCTTCGATAAACGTCTGGTAATGGCGGTACAGATTCTTGAGATAATCCAGGGAAATGCCGGATTCGACATCTCGGCTGCGCATATTGATGCGCTCCAACGAACGTTCGGGTTTCACATCGAGGTAGACGATCACGTTGGGCTTGCACATGAAATTGCTCATGTACTGGAAAAGCTGCCGATAAGTCCGGTAATCGCGTTCTTCCATCAGTCCGGATTCGGCGAGCATTTCGGCAAAGACGGAATCCTCATAGATGGTGCGGTCCTGAACTGCCGATTCACCGCGCCAGATGATTTCCTGATGCTGTCTGAATCGCTGGGTGAGCAGATAGACCTGCATGGCAAACGAATACTTGGCCGTGTCGCGATAAAAGTCCTCGAGGTATTCGTTGGTTTCGACAGGCTCATAATAGGCCTTGATACCGAGATGTTTTGCAAGCGACGTGGCGAGCGTCGATTTGCCGGCCCCAATCATGCCTGCGATACCGATAAATAGATTTTCCATGGTGCACTGTCCAAGCTGTGGGATGGCGATTATCCCGTGATTAAAACAAGCGATCCCTGAGATGCCGGATTCTGAATCGCGATTTATTTTATACGTCAAATTGTATTGGATGAAAAGACCGGGTGAAGCGATAAATCACCCGCGCACAGGACGCGTATTGCACATCGTGCAATAGCGGCCTGCCCGGGCCGTATCGTCGTCAGACGATAGGCCGGGGCCATTAAAAATCATTTTTGTAAAGAAATGCGTTTTGAAAAAGTGGCAGAGGATGTACAAGATAAGCGTCGTTGTGGAACGATTTTGCATTTTATTTGGAGGAAATCATGAAGGCAATTACGTGCAAGGGCAAGCATGCAGAGCTTTGTCAGGCAATTGCGACGGGGCACAAAGAAGACGCGCTGCAGATGATTTACGCGTTTTTTCGCAGCGAGGATAACACGGATTCCTACTCGATTTCGCTTCTGACGATGGTCAGGGAACTGCTTGAGGAAAGCGACAGCGACGAGCTTTACAGGATGCGCATCCGGATGCGCAGCAGCGGCGACCGTGTGTTTATCAACATGGCGCAGTTTGTGTGGGCGTTTGAGACCGGCGGTTATCGCGTGGCGGCCGAGACGCTGGCCGGAAAGTGTCTTTCGGAAATGGCCAAGCTCAAACGCAGTATGCAGGAATTTCTTGACGAAGAAGGGCTTTCGAAAGCGACCGAGATGGC
The DNA here is from genome assembly GCA_946415045.1 of uncultured Myxococcales bacterium. Taxonomy (GTDB): domain Bacteria; phylum Myxococcota_A; class Bradymonadia; order UBA4248; family UBA4248; genus UBA4248. The sequence continues at coordinate 2,028 of CAMKRB010000227.1, read as the reverse complement.
GGGACTGCGCATCCGCGAGGCGGCTCGGATTCTGAGGCTGTATTATGCGTCTGCCAAAGACGGCGATGCATGTGACAAAATCGACGAAATCAATCTCGAAATGACGCGCGTCTTTTTGTTCGCGAATGCATCCGCCATGTCCGAAGACCTGATGAAAGCGGCCAAATGCGCCAACCGCAAAGACGACACGATGATCCGTGATCGCTATTGCCGCGAAATCATTCAGTCGTATGCAGATGTCGTCGACCGAATCGAAAAGAGCAATGATTTCTCGCGGGAGGATTATGAAATCCTGCCAGCAATCAAATATGCCTGTGAAACGCTTGCGGACACGGATGATGCGAATCCAAAGCTGCTCAAGCGAGTCAACCGAATCCTCGAAGACAAAGATTAGAATTGCATGGCGTCATTTTGAAAGCATCAATACTTGTGCATGGGCTATAAAAAATAGTATAATGGCACGACGCGTCAAATGGCGCACATTCATATTGGCAGGAGCCTCAGTTCTTCATGGAGGAAGAGAATGGCGCTTCAGTGGACGGGAGAATTGCGCAAGATTGTTGAAAGCGCTGAACGCGATGCATCGAGAATGCATGTGCGCATCAATTCGGCGTTATTATTGCGCAGCATGGTAAAAAACACGGGAACAGTCCGTGAGTTGTTGGGATCGGTCGGCGTCACGCTCGACCGGGTGGAAGACGGTTTGAGGAGCTTCCCGCTCAACCCGGAACATTGCGAAACAACGCAGCATATCTATGAACGCGCCGCACGCCAGACGGCAAGTGCAAGAAGTGAAGCGATTTCAACATTTCAGGTGCTGATTGCGATGTTCAGCGAACCTTGTATGGCTCAGAATCTGCTCAAGGGTCTGCAGGTCGATCTCGACAATCTCAAGCGCCTGATATACGAATCGGTCGAAACCAGTTATCAGACAATGGTTTCCCGCACGAGTTCACAGCACGCGATGAATGCAGTTGCAGTGCAGTGCAAATCGACGGTGATGCGCCCGCCGACCTATATCGAACCGCAGCCCGCAGCCAGTTTCGGGCTCGAAGATCTCCGCGACGAAATCAGCTACCCGGCCACATCCAAATCCAGCAAAGGACTGCTCACGCCTGGCGAAATCGCGAAGATCAAACAGCGTCCGCATACCACCAAACCGGATACACCTGCCCGGACTTCCTCTGCATCCTATCGGACAACGTCGTCGCGTGAAATGCAGCAGTCTACCACGCTTGAGCTCGCCCGACGTCTGCAGCAGAAAAAGAGTCAGACGAGCGAGGCACTTGAAAAACCAGCAGCGAAATCCGCAACGATGACGAGCGATCGTCCCAGCGTTCAGATGCAGCTGCCGTTCCGTTCGTCCTCCGAAGACGCCCATGAGACCAGGGAAGTCTGTGAATCACCGGCTCACGCCAGAAATGAATCACAGATTTCATCGTCGGAAGAGCCCGAAGAACACACGGATGTAACCCCGGTTCTCACACTTTTGCCCGATCAGGTCAGGCCGGAGCCCGAGAAAAAAACTGCATCTTCCGCATTTGCCAAAAGCCGGACACTCGCGCCCATTGTGACGCGCGCGAACGCCCAGGCGCTGAACAATTCTGGGTCGGTACTGTCCCGGAAGCCTGGCACGAAATCCCGTGATTTGGTCGATTTCAACCCATTCGAGCTTCCCAAAGCCAGGTTCCCCATGCTCACAGCCTATGGCCGCAATCTGCTCGCTGAAGCCCGCGCCGGCCGCCTCGATCCCGTCATCAACCGCGATAACGAAATCGAACAGCTCGTCGATGTACTCAACAAAAGACGCAGCAACAACCCCATTCTCGTCGGTGAAGCAGGCGTCGGAAAAACGGCAATTATCGAAGGTCTTGCCCTTAAAATGGCACAGGAACAGGCCCCCCATGGTCTCGAAAAACATACCATCATTGCGCTCGATTACGGTTCCATTTTGTGCGGTACACAGCTGCGCGGTGCCGTTCAGGAACGCATCAAAAATATCAAAAACGAGGTCAACAGCGCACACGG
>CAMKRB010000226.1 GCA_946415045.1 uncultured Myxococcales bacterium | reverse complement strand
GTTCAATCGCAGCGCTTGCGCATTCGGGAAAGATTGCGGCCAATGCGTCATTTTATACATCGATTTTGCTTGAAGCTGTGAAGACGCTTAAGATTGCGCATCATCATCAGCTAGAGCATTATTCGTTACTGCCATCCGAAATTCATGTGTCGATGGATGGCGATGTATATGTGGTGGGGTATTCGGATGCGATGATGCGCAACCGGTTCCATTTTGAGACCGAGTTGGACGAGAAATACAGCGCTCCGGAATGGCGCCGGCATGAGACGCTTGGTGTTGAAAGCGATGTTTATGCGATAGGCGCATTGCTGTACCAGGCGCTGACTGGTGAATTTCAGCCGGATGAATGGGAACCGCGCTGGATGGGAATGATGGATACGCTGAACCGCGCCAAGATTCCTGGGGAATCCCTTCAGACCGCATTGAGTTTTTTTGAGCATACGCTAGCTGAACGCCCGCAGCAGCGATACAGCACCTATGAACAGCTGGAACAGGCATTGTCGCAGCTGGCGCGTGAATTTGGCAATCCGGTACCCCGAGAACTTCGTGCAGATGTATTGAAATATGAGTTTGATGAATTTCCGCCCAAACGCGAATTCATACCGGAACCTCGCAGTGATGTGCTTCGCAGCGATGTGATCAATCTGATAACCGGTGAATTGCCGGTATTGTCGGCAGAGTTGCAGACGCGTGGTCCCGATGGCACGATATCGTCGATTTCAGCCGTGATTCGGCGCAGCAGCTCGGATATTCAGAGCGGCATCGTTTCCTCGGTGCAGGATGAAGCATTATGCGAGACGATGACTGCATCTCCCGAGAGCATGGAGACCAAGATTCTGCAGCGCAGCAGTGGGAGTTTCAGAATGGTGAGCCCCAATCTGCGCTCGAGCCTCAATGTGAGTCCGTTGCAGATCCTTGCGCGTTCCCGGTATCAGGTTCTGGATTTGCTTGGAACCGGTGGAACAGGGACCGTCTACAAGGTTTTGGACACCACGCTGACAGAAGTTCTGGCTCTGAAGGTTCTGAAACCGGAACTGGTTACGGATTCGGCGTGGCTGCAGCGTTTTAAGCGTGAGCTCAAGATCGCACGAGATTTGGAGCACGAATACATCCTGCCTGCGTACCATCTGGAACAGATGGATGGCTTGTATTTCTTTACGATGCGCTATGTCCAGGGGCGCAATCTGAGCGAGATTTTAAAGGATGAAAACTGCACCATTCCGTTGCTGCTGATGATGCGGATATTGTGTGCGATTGGCGAGGCGCTTGTTGCGGCGCACGATCACGGGATTATTCATCGCGATATCAAGCCGGCGAACATCATGATCGAGGATGAGACCTATCATCCCTATCTGATGGATTTTGGTATTGCCAGCGCGCCAGACAACAATTCGCTCACTCTGGCAGGCCAGGGCATCGGCACCCCAAGTTATATGGCGCCCGAGCAGTCCAGGGGTGATGTGATTTCGGTTCACGCCGATATATTTTCGTTTGGTGTCGTTTGTTACGAGTGCTTTACCCATTGTCTTCCCTACAATGGTACAACGGCAATTAATATCTATACTGCGCAGCAATCGGGTGAATTTGAGCCGATTTGCAACATCAATCCGTGTGTTCCCACGACTTTGGCCAAAATGATCGAATCCTGTCTTTCGCCAATAGTGGGCAACCGTCCCGGATCCATGCGGGTTCTGGTGGACGCATTTAGTACGGCCCTGAATGAGATTTACAGCAGGGGATAGAAGGAGCGATCTATGGACAAACCGCAGGTAATCTGTATTGATCTCGACGGCGTGCTCGTCGATTTGCATTATGGCCTGGTCAAATTGTTTGGGGATGATCCCGAAAAATACAGCGATGCACAATGGGCTGAAGTCGGCGAATGGGGACTCTCGATTCCCAAAGGTGATTTCTGGGGCCGGGTACGTTCACAGGGCATCCAGTGGTGGCTGAATCTGCCCAAATTGCCGTGGACGGATGAATTGTGGGAAGCCTGCAATGCGACAGGCGCAACCTGCGTGATTCTCACGACGCCTGCGCCATTCCCCGAGTCGTCATACGGCAAGTGGCAATGGGTGAACGATCAGCTTCACACCAATAATATTCTCATCGGTCGCCCCAAGGAGATCTGTGCCCAGGCAGGCACATGGCTCATCGATGATCGCGCAGGTTACGGTCCGCGCTGGGAATCGCGCGGCGGTAAATTGCTTTCGCTCAAACGCCCGTGGAATCCCGATGGTCTCGATATCGCAGAAATTCTCAAAATCCTTCGGGAGGTCAAATCATGAGCGCAGTCATTCTGGATGGTAAAGCCGTATCTGCCTCGCTGCAGGCAAGTATCCGTGAACAGGTTGAATCCCATTTTACGCCCGAAACCGCGCCGCGCCTGTGCGTCATTCTGGTCGGCGAAAATCCGGCGAGCGCAAGCTATGTGCGCACAAAATGCAAAATGGCCGAAAAACTCGGTTTCCGGCACGAGGTGTTCCATTTCGACGAAAATGTCGCCCAGAACGAGGTCGAAGCCCGCATAGATGCTTGCAATGCCGATCCCGAGTGCGATGCGGTTTTCGTGCAGCTGCCCCTGCCCAAACATCTCGACAGCGTTGCGCTGCCTAATCGCGTCCGCGCCGACAAAGACGCCGACGGCCTCACGCGAGCCGCCATGGGCGCATTGTTGCTCGGTGAATCCAATGCGTTCCAACCCTGCACGCCGCGCGGTATCATCACCTTGCTCGACGCTTATCACCTCGATTTAACCGGTCTCGATGCCGTCGTCATCGGCCGCAGCAACATCGTCGGCAAACCCATGAGCCTGATGCTGCAAAAGAAAAACGCAACCGTCACGATGTGCCACACCCGCACCCGCGATCTCGAATCTCACGTGCGCCGCGCCGATTTGCTCGTCGTCGCTGCCGGTGCTCCCGAACTCGTCAAAGGTGACTGGATTAAACCCGGCGCCATCGTCGTCGACTGCGGCTTCACCAAAACCCCCGACGGCGTCATTCATGGCGATGTCGATTTCGAAAGCGCCAAAGAACGCGCATCCTACATCACGCCTGTCCCCGGCGGCGTCGGCCCCATGACCGTGATTAGCCTGATGATGCAGACCCTCGAAAGTGCCCTCAAACGCGCACAAAAATAATCTTTTTTGGGGGTGTGTAGGGGACACGGCCCCCTGCGCGGCTATCGCGGCGTTTGGTGTAACAGAGACGTGTCGCGACACGTCTCTACACCAAACGACGCGATACGCCGCTACCCCCACTGGGCTATGTGCTCGCCGTGAGAGACGTTCCACGGAACGTCTCTACGGCTGCGCGCATACGCCCCGTGATGATTCTGCAGCGGATATGGATTCTGAAGATAATGTGGGTTTGTGTGCGTGAATGTGATTCTGTATACGCCAAACCCGCATCAAATCTAAAGAATACCGCTTTTTGTAATTGTAAAGGTTGTGCTGGATCGCGTATAAAATACGAATTTGTGGTGCGCATTGGCGCAGTGTTTCTTTTGGGCTATGTACGGCGACCGTGTTAATCTTTTTTGTTTTGGGCAGTTATTCCGTCTGTCCGGGCGTGCTTATGGCACACCCGGTTATGCATATAGATGTAACGCCTTTCAGGCGTGTCTGATTGTTGCTATGACATAGATGTCCCAGAACATTGGCGTTTATCAACACTTTAGTCGTACAGAGTCTTATTTTTCATCTTTGAGGAGCAGACCGAAATGAGCGAAACCTTTGATCACATTATTATTAACGGACGACCTGGCGGCGGCAAATCCGAGTTAATCGATTTTATTCGCAACACACCGCTCGAAAAGCGCATTGAGCTTTTCCATATCGGCGAACTGGCTTTTGAAGATGATTTCGTATGGCTTTGGGAAAAGTTCCAGGAAGACGATCTTTGGGAAGAATTGGGCGCCGAACGCCTTTATTCCCGACGTCATCCGCTTGGCTATGTGCAGTTTGATGATCAGAACAGTCCGCATCGTCTGCTCGATTTGTGTGCCAAAAAGTTCAATCTCGCCATCCACAACAAATACATGAAGCATCCGGAATTCTATAACGATCACACGCTCTTTATCGAATTTGCGCGCGGTCTCGTCGATGGCGGCTACAAGCGCGTTTACGATATTCTGGCCGATGATATTCTCAAGCGTTCTGCGATCCTTTACATCAAGGTGTCGTATGCCGAATCTCGCCGCAAGAACGAAGCCCGTTATCAGGAAGCATTGAAGGGCTCAATTCTGTCACACTCCCTGCCCGAAGAGAGTCTGGTTCGCTTTAGCGAAGCCGATGACTGGGATGAGCTTACGGGTGGTGCCGAATCCGGTTATATCAATGTTCGCGGTATCGAAGTGCCGTTCGTTTCGATGAACAACGAGCCCGAGCTTAAGAGCGGTCCTGAACTGGATGCTCGCTATAGCCGCGCACTCACGTTGCTGAAGGGGCTGGCGAAATAATCGCAATTGTTTTTGTGTTAAAAAGCCGTGCATTTTGCACGGCTTTTTTGTGTGCAGCAATAGAAACACCATGAAAAAACTAACCATAATACTAGCTCTGATAATATGCGGATGTGCTGGAAATCCTGAATCTGCACCTAAAAGCGCCACAGAGGAAGCCCGGACAAATGATATTGAGCAAGCGTCGTCGTCAGATGCGGTCGACTCAATGATGATTCCAGACAATGCGCTCAAATCTCCCGGCGGTTATGCGTATGTAATTCTGAAGCCTGGCAATGGCACTAAACCAGCGCATACAGCGGCTGTCGACGTGAATCTGCGCGTGCGATCGGTCGATGGCGGAATTGTTGACGAAGGCAAGGGCACGATTGCAGCTGCGCATTCGACGCCGTTTTTGGAAGAAATGATCGGCCTGATGGAGATCGGTGAGACGATTCGCGTATGGGGCGAATCGCAGGCCAGAATCTGGGAAATCGAGCTTATTGGTGTGAATGATGTGTACAATCCGCCCGAGGATGTTGGGGCTGTGCCTTCGGATGCTATGGTTTTGCCAGGATTTGAGGATGTGCATTACCGCGTGATAGAGCAGGGCGATGGCAGCAGTAAAATACAAGAAGGTCAGGTGATTCGGTTTCATGCGACGCGCTGGAAATCGAACGGTGAGATATTGGAGAGCAGCCGCGCTGGCCGCGGAATGCTGCTTTTTTTGAACGATTCTCAGAAAGCGCTTGATCCAATTCATCATGCGATGGTTTTGCAGATGACGACAGGTGCGCATGTTCGTTTGTGGCTGCCGGCTGTACGTATCCAGGCCGACAGCGATATCGTCGAGGATTTTTGGGTAGCCGAGCGCGTGTTTGAACTGGAACCGCCAGAACTGAAGGTGCCGGAGGATAAAGCCGGATTGACAGAAATTGCCAAAGACGTGTGGATGCGTTTTGATGCGCGTAACGAATCGCCGGTGCTTCTAAAGGATTCGGATGCAGCAGAAGTCGATATGACATGCTGGCGAGCAGAAACCGGCGATCTCATCGAAGCCAGCTATATTCGTGAGAAACACGATGTGATGGATATTACGCAGGAGCTCGGCATCTGGTACGATATCATGAAAAATGCAGCCCCCGGAGATACGTTTGTCGCATGGATTGGGGCAAAATCATTGCCCAAATCGGTCAACATGGATTTGGTATGCCGGATGAAGGTATTTGGGATAGTGAATAGTGAATAGTGAATAATAATAATCGGCGCGCCACGGCGTGGCGCATACCACCAGCACGCTGAAGGCGTGCAATGTCACAGCCCGGGGTGAGCGCAGCGTAACCCCGGGGAATAAATCGACGCGCCACGGCGTGGCGCATACCACCAGCACGCAGAAGGCGTGCAATGTCACAGCCCGGGGTGAGCGCAGCGAAACCCACGGACAGGACCGGTAATCCAATGCGGGTAAAGAACCATAAAAAATCACACAATTCGCCAGAAAACATTGCATCAAGTCCATCGAAGGGGCCGCGTTGGGAGGTCGAAAATGCATGTGAGCTGCTGCAGTTTTTGGTCGCGAAGTTACCGCAGCAGAGCGGCACATCCATCAAAAATCAGCTCAAACATGGGTGTATCCGGGTGAATGAACAAGTCGTTACGAAGCACAATTATGAGTTGAACGCCGGGGATTTGGTATGTGTGTTGTCGTCGCGGGAATCGAAATATGGGCTGAGTCATCCGAAATTGCGGATAATATTTGAGGATGATTACATCATTGCAGTGGATAAGGGGAGCGGGCTGCATTCGGTGGATACGACGGGAAAAGGCGTGGAGAATGCGTGTAGTTTGCTAGAAGCCTATATTCGGCGCCGATCGCCGCAAAAAAGGGTATATGTTGTGCACCGGCTGGATCGCGATACTTCGGGCGTGATGCTGTTTGCCAAATGCCGTGAGGCACAAAACCGTCTGGTGGG
>CAMKRB010000225.1 GCA_946415045.1 uncultured Myxococcales bacterium | reverse complement strand
TTGCAATACGCATCCGGTCGTTTGCCCGTCCGAATGCCCGGATGACTGCGACTCAGATGGTGTTTGCATTGATCATTCCGGAGACGTGGATGTCGTGACCGATGCGCCCTGTGACTGGAGCATGACGGAGTATTGTGAAGACAATCACGGCTATTTCTGCAACGGTACGAATGTCGTGAAACGCAGCTGCGCAAAAGCCGGAACCGATCTGATTTGCCGGAAGCTAAAAGATGAGAATATGGTCGATTGCGTTGCGCCTTGTGATCCTGAAAATTTTGAATCCCGCACATCCTGTGATGGCAAGTATGTTGCCACCCATCTTTGCGAAGAAGTCGCCGGCGGCGGCTATTATGAATTCAGTTTCACGAACGATCCCTGCCCTGTGGATTGCAGAGACGGCTATTGTGTCACTGGCGAACTGCCCGAAATCGGTGCATCCTGTGATGCATCGTTTGTTCCGCAGTGTATGGGGCCGGATGGCTATAACTGTGTGGATGGCAAGGTCACCAAATCCACTTGTGACGGCGATTTGCACTGCGCTTTGGAGTTTGGTGCATCCGCAACCGCCTGTGCCTCGGAGTGCAATGCGGCTGAAGATGTCTATACATGCAGCGATTCCCTCACGACGGATAACCGGATTTGCCGTCTGGGCACCGATTTGAAATATCACCTTTTTGTTCAGCAGGAATCGTGCAAATCGTCATGCGCCGATGGTGTGTGCGATATCGAGATTCCCACTGTTGGCGAATCGTGTGATTTTGATAATTTTGACGATGTCTGCATCAAAAATGTCGCCTATTATTGCCAAAGTGAATCGCATATCTACCAAGCCATGGTATGCGGCAAGGGCGATTATATTGGGCAGCCGCTGTGCCGCTATCTGAGTGAGACGTATGCGGATTGCGTGTCGCCCTGTGAGGAGGGCGACGAGGGCATTATGGGGTGCGGTGGCAGCGCCAAAAAAGGCTATTATACCGATAATTACATCTGCAAACGCGGCCTGGACGGCAACTTCTACCTCTTTAATGAACAGGAGCCCTGCTCCGGCACATGCAAAAATGGCGTTTGCCAGTAGTCAGTGCATCATGCCCCATGGTGAGAGCAAACCGTTGGTCATCAGGGGCAGCACGAATTGACCAAAAAAAGCATATTCGATAGCGGCAAGCCCGATAAAGGGACCAAAAGGCACTGCGAGCTTGCCGGTTTCGATCTCGTCCGGGTTCTCTTCATTATCTGTGGTCGGGGTTTCCGGCGTTTCGGCTGCAGTTTCGGTGGCCTGTGAATCATGGGCCTCCAATTGATCTGATTCGGCCGATTCAGGCTGTTCTGAAGGTTTTGTCTGGTCTGCAGATCCCGGCTGGATATCGGCGATCACGGTGTTTCGGAACAGTCCGTTCTGCGTGTCGGTTTGCTGGCGTTTGCCCAATGCAATCGCGATTGCGGCTGCAACAATCCCCTGAAGACTGGCGGCCAGAAAGATAAATGGCAAACACTCCCATCCCAGACAGGCTCCGACCATCACCATCATCCAGATATCGCCGCCGCCCATCCCTATGCGTCGCGTGAGCAGGAAATAGGCGCCAATGATGATGACGATGAGCGATCCGCCAATCAGGCCGCCGATCACGGCATCCAGCCAGTGAATGTTGCCTACGATCGTCGCAAATGGCCAGATATCGGGCACAACGAGCGCCGTGATCACACCAATGGCGGCAATGGGCAATGCAACTTCGGGCGCAATTTCGGTCGTCTTCAAATCCATGACAGCCAGCGCCAGGCATCCGACCAAAAAAATGCATCGGCCAAAAAACAGCACCATCAGACGCCAGAAAACGCCGTCTTCGGACAGCACTTCAAAATGGTCGGCGAATGGACCAAAGATTTGGCAGCACAAAAAGAATCCAAACAGTGCGCAGACAAATTCGATGACGGGATACTGGATCGAAATGGGATTCTTGCAGTTGCGGCATTTGCCCCGCAATATGAGCCATGAAAGCACCGGAATATTGTCGTAGGGTTTGATGCGGTTGCCGCATTTGGGGCATGTGCTGGGCGGCCAGGCGATCGACATGTGATTGGGAATCCGGTAGATGATCACGTTCGAAAACGATCCCAGACATGCCGCGATAAGCGTGCAGAATACAAAGGTGATGAGGAGCATATCGGCAATCTACTCAAAAAAGAAGGTTTCAGCTTCGCCATTCTGTTTGATGCATTGCTGCACATAATCCAGATAGAGCTGCCTCTGTTTCCAGAATGTTTCCAGACGTTCCCGCTCCATGTCCGACGGATTGGGGAACAGAAAATCGTTGACTTTGTCCCTGTCGCTGTCGAGCGACTGGATGGCATTGTATGTGATGCGCGAAAATCGCGAGATTTCATGCAGGTGTTTGTCGGGTTTTGGGGATGGCGTCTTGGGAAATCCTGCGCCATTGTCGATGGACATAAACCGGCCGTGCGCGATTTGACAGTTCACACCATACAGCGTGGGCGCACCGCTGAACCGATCCCAGTTGTTGATGAGAAAATCGAGCACCAGCATGTTGGAAATCTGTCGGGCCAGCTGATATTTTGACGTATCCTGCAGGTGCGGCGAAAGCTTGTCGGTGTATTTGGTGCCGAGTTTATGACGCTTTGCAATTTCGGGAAGAATTTCGGAAACCGGTGTGCTGAGGTCACTGCGGGATGTGCCCGGATTGAGCCAGGGTTTCCAGATATTGGTGAATTCAATCGGGAAATCAGCAAAATCGGGAATCCAGTCTTTATAGGTGCCGTCGACGCGGAACGTCCCGTCGGGCAGACGGGTGGGGATGATTTCGACGAATTCCTCTTTGGGATTGGACGAAAGCCGTGCGTAAAGCCCCGAAAATGCCTTGAAATCGAAATAGACCGGAATGTTGGTGGGAATGTCGAAACCGCAGCGGATGAGCGGACAAAGTCTGTATGCCGCGATCTCGGCTCGGTAGTTCGACTGGAATCGCTTTTGGAATGGTTTGAATGCCGCAATCACAACTTTGTCTTTGAGCAGCTTGTAGACGAGTGAGCTGCCGCCGCCAATGCGCTTGATATGCGTCACATCCTGATCGACCGTGAGTGCTTTGGGTTCTGCGTGCAATAATGGATGCTCGTCGAGAACTTTTTGGTATTCTGCGCGCAATGATTCTGAATCGGGATGCGCATACTGGGCATCGAGCAGCATTCTGAGCGCATCATCCCATTTTTCCTGTTCGACAAGTGCCTGTGCCAGGGCAACGATCTGGGCGTCATTGCCGGATGGCGCAGCGCCTGAATCCTGCTTATCCTGGGGTTGGTTTGCAGCCTGCGTATCCTGTGGCTGAGCAGTATCCTGCGGTGCCTCAGCATCATCTAATGGTTTCGGAGATTCGGCAGATGCCGGCGACTCCGCCGTTCCGGGCTGGGCTGCAGGCTGTGTATCTGCGGGGGGCGTTTTTGTGCCGGTATTTGAACATGCCCAAAGCCCGGCAATCATATAAATCAAAAAGAAAACAAGCGGTTTGTTCATGGCGTGATGATATCGATGAATTGGAGGAGAATGGATCCTTCGTCGGGGTTGATGTGATCAATTTTAACCGTGCAAAAAGTCCCGGCTGGCCAGCGCGATTTGGTTGCAACCGTGGCGCGGATTTGCGTCTGTACAAGCGCAATCTGGGCGACATCGCTGCGATCCGAGACGTACTGAATGATGATGGCTTCGATGGGATCTGTGCCAAGCTGCTGGAGATAGCGCAGTGTTGCTGTATACACGGCTTCGGCTGATGCTGATCGGGCATGCGTGAGACCCAAATCGGTTTCGGAAAGCATGGCGTTGAACTGTTCGGCGTCGAACCGGGGCTTTTGTTCTGCAAACCACGATTCGAACTGATAGTGCGCGATTAAATCGGTATATCGCCTCAGCGGACTCGTGGCCTGCAGGTATTTGTCCAGGCCAAGTCCTGCATGCGGACCTGGGGTCATTGAGCTGGCCGCAGGCTGCATGCATCTGCGCAGTGCATAGGCGCGCATCATATCGTTGGGAAGGCTGTCGAGGGTTTCCTGTGACGGTACAGAAACCGGGGGCGGCTGGATGCGGTAAAGCGCCGGAATATCGTGCATATCACAGAATTCTGCGGCTGCATGGTTTGCCAGAATCATGCATTCGGCTACGAGCAGTCGGCTCATCATCACCGGATCGATGGGCTTGAGGTGATACGTATCGTCGGCCTCCGAATAAGTCAGCTTGTATTCGGGCAGATCGATATCGATCGCGCCATTCGCTCGACGATTCGCAGCCGATACCTCGGTGATTTCCTGAATAAGACGGATTTCGTCCGACAATACATCGTTCCCGTCTTCGATGAGATGCTCGGCAATATCGTAGGTGAGCCTGTGACCGGATCGTATGTATGACGGAATAATTTCACTGGAAATCTGCGTGAAATCCGAATTGAACGTCATAAAAAACGTGATGGACGCCCGCTTTTGGCCTTCCATCAGACTGAGCGCATTCTCGCTGAGTATGGTGGGGAGCATGGGAATGCGCATTTCTGGGATATAGACGGATGTGGCGCGGTGCCGGGCTTCGGTTTCGAGCGGCGAACCGATGGATATGGCGGCGGCTGGCGCAGCAATGTGCACACCAAGACGCAATGTGCCATCGCCAAGTCTTTCGATCGAAAGCGCATCATCGATATCGAGTGTATCGTCGTCGTCGATCGAAAAGACGTTCAGATGCGTCAAATCTGTGCGATTCTGCGTGACCGGCGGCAAATCGTAGATTCTGAGCGCATCTTTTTCGACCTGATCCGAAAAAACTGTTGGAATCTCATATTTGAGCAGCGCGACATTTGTCTGGTTCGTCCAGATGCCGGTTTCCCTGAGCAGCGACCTCGCCCGGATATGGGCTGTGCCTTTGAATCCCCTGTTCAGGCGGTTTTGAACGGTTTCGATGAGTGTTTCGGCCTCACCTTTGTCGGGGTAATCGGCCCCCAGAATGGCGTATTGTTCAACGATTTGAAAGGCGTCGGCGACATCCGAAGAGGCGACGGCACCCTGCTCCAGCGCAATTTCGCGATCTGTCGGCGACATTTGCAGCAGGCGGATGATTTCGTCTGCAAACGTCTGTCGCCAGCGATCTTTTTGTGCCTTGATTTCGGCCTGTCGTTTCAAATCCTCGACGATCTGGCGGGGTCTGGGTGCATACACCCCGGATTGAATATTTTTGAAGTAAATTTTGTCGTTTCGGAATGCGCGGAGCATGGCCAGACGCTGACCGTCGTCCGGCTGATCAAAAAAGAGCCCCAGCGCATCTTCGATGGACAATTCGCCGAGATCGTCGACAACGACCTGATAAATCTCGTCGATGTGACATTCGGGGGCAAACGCATCGGCCCGCGCATCCAGCGATTTGAGTTCGTTCTGAATATTGCTCAGCGGCAGGGTCGTGGATATCGACCTTTCGAAGCGGTACAGAATCTGCTTGGCTGGCAGCGTCAGGTCTTTGCCCGAGCTGTGGATGAGGCGGACTTTTCCGGATTTGGCCTCAACGCTGGTCACCAGACCGAGATGATATTTCCCTTTGTCGGCAAATTCTACGATATTTCCGGGGGCGACTGTGATTTCTGCAGCCATATAATACTCCAACCATGTAGGTGTCGGCAGCCATTACGCTCTCCATAAATTATACGCGAAAACCGGGGCGAGTGAAATGCATATAAATCCCACGACTGACGCTTTTAATCATGGATTGGATATTGCATGCACCGTGGCAAACCCGCTTAAACAGTAGCGTTTTTGTCGAAATGGGGAAGGGGCCCCATTGCGTCTTTTGTGTGCGATGGCATCTGGCAGAATATGGAAACCTGTAAAAAATATTGCGGGTTTCAAGGGGCTCAGCCCCTTGACGGGGTTTGGGGCAGAGCCCCAAAAAAGTAAATGCGGTAGCCATGATACAAATCCATTGGACAGGATTTGATTTTGCATGTAAAAAATACTGGGTTGTTTTATCTGATTCCGAACACACGAAGGAGTGTTTATGTCGACAGTCAGTTTTTTTAGCATATTGGCCGATTTATCGGTAGCATCAAAGCAGCACAAGATGCCTCCCAAAGATAGCTGGAAACCCCCGCAGAACAAGGGCAAGGAGTCTAAAGACAATTACACGAAGGGTGTTGGGGAGAGCAACTGGGGTCCGCAGTACCCAGTTGCGGATGGCGTCATTTCGTATTTCGCGACGCAGGATGCGCAGACGTACCATTTCAATTCGGCGACGAGTGCGACTGCGGATTACAAGGCGTTCATCCACACGATGCTGGATGCGGTAAAATACGCGTTCAATATCTGGAAAATGACGCTCTACTTCAAAGATCTGAAGGTCAACGGCCCGACTGCAGTAGGTTCGACCGGCTGCCTGACGTCGTCGATGCT
>CAMKRB010000224.1 GCA_946415045.1 uncultured Myxococcales bacterium | reverse complement strand
TATCTGGGCGACATCGAGAATCTCGAGGGCGACAGCGCAAAAGCCATCGATTGGTACAAAAAAGCGGCCAAAATGAACCCCGACAACCTGCAGGCAAAACGCGGCATCAAGCTGATCGAAGACCGTCAGCAAAAATCCAAGCAGGAAGCCGCACAGCCCAAATCGTTGTTTGAACGCATCAAGGCGGTTCTGACAAAGAAAATGTAATGCAATCCCCAAATTTGACACTTCAGCGCATTTATCACACCGGAGTTTGATTTTGGATACCACCCTCAACAGCCAGTCGAATGACACCGGCGACTCATCGAGCCTGCTCAAGGAGATGACGTTCCAGCTCACCGTCACGCGCGCGATGCTGAAAACGGTCGAACTGGACCAGATTCTGTACATCATTCTATCTGGAATTACCCATGGCGACGGCCTGAATTTTAACAGAGCCGTGCTGTTTCTGGCGTGGGATCGCCGCAACGAGCTGCGCGTGACGCGCAGCGCCGGCCCCGCAAATGGTGAAGAAGCGCACCGCATCTGGGAAAGCATTAAGGCAGAACGCCTCAATCTCGAAAACCTGTTCGACCGCTACAATGTGAGCGCCGGCGAACCACAGTATCTGACGACCAGACTGTCGGGATTCTCTCTCAAACTCGACGAAGCCACCCCCATGTCGTCCCTCGACAAATCGAGCTTTACGCTCTCGGAAGTGCTGTCTCATTGCGTCGCCACCAAACAGCCCTATTATGTCAACGGCAGGGAAGCCTATTACGACGATCAGATTTCAGAGGATGCCGTCATTTTCAAGAATTTCGCATGCACGCCGATCTTTTTGAACGACGAGGTGTTCGGGCTCATTCTGACCGACAATCTCTATAATTTGCGCGTGATTCACGGCGACGAAATGCGTGGTCTGAGTGCTGTGGCCAATCTGGCGTCCATCGCCCTCGAGCGAGCGCTGCTCTATCGTCGACTCAAAGAAATGGCCCAGGTCGATGGTCTCACCGGCGTCTTTAACCGGCGCTATTACGAAAAATATCTGCACGACGAGTTCATTCGTTCCAAGCGTCTGATGCGTTCACTCGCGATGATTGTGTTTGATATCGACCTGTTTAAACAGTGCAACGATGTCTATGGCCATGAATGCGGTGACCGCGTGCTGCGACAGTTTGCACAGCTGCTCAAGTCCAATACGCGGGAAGAAGATCTGATTGCCCGTTATGGCGGCGAGGAATTCGTCGTACTGCTCACGGGCGAATCGACCGGAAACGGCGCATTTGCAGCCGCCGAAAAGCTGCGTTCGATCGTCGAAAAAACAGCATTTGACGATTTCGAACCCGGCAAAATTACCGTGAGTGCCGGCGTGAGCATCGTCTCTTCAGACGAAAACTTCGAGGAATTGTTCACAAGAGCCGATCAGGCGCTCTACGAAGCCAAACGGGCAGGCCGAAACCAGGTTTGCCTGTTCGGAAGCCCAAAACAGACATCGCAGGATTAGATAAATCCCTGCGATTGCCCTTATCACTGCTGTATCCCGATATCTTGCTGCACATCACACACAGGATATCGGGTTCTTCATTTTTATTGGTTTTGTTGGAATAGAAATCAAAAGTGGATTGCTGTTATGTATGATCGCGGGTGGCGGCAGATACACCCACACGCGAACACATGTGGCATATTCGCTTGCATTATCCAAAGAATCGGAATAAATTCATAGTGGGGGTTTGGATAAACAAGGAGATTTAAAAATATGAGAAAATCTTTATATATCCTTCTAAGTCTGTTCATCGTCCTTTCGATTACCGGCTGCAACCAGAAACAGCAGGAAGCATCCGGTGCCATGAGCGACGATGTCGATGATACAGCGGTGCAGACATATACAGTAAAGACGCAGAGTTTTACGCGAACCCGCGCGTATGTCGGCAATGTTTCGGCATCGAAATCGGTCAAAGTGATCCCGCTTGCATCTGAGCGCATTCTGAAGTTTCCGTGGGAAAACGGGGATTTCATTCAGGAAGGCGAAATCATCGCGGAAATCCGCAACGAAGTGAGCAAGAAAGGCGTGGATGCACTGAATGCGCAGCTTCGCAGTGTCGATGCACAGCTCAAGGCAGCAGAGCGCGAATCTGCACGAGTCAAGAGCATGTATGAATCGAACATCGTGAGCCGCCAGAACTACGATCAGGCGATGGACGGTGTGACGACGCTCAAGGCAACGCGCGAGCAGATACAGGCGAGCATCCAGCAGTCTCGCATGGGATTGGACTATGCAAAAGTTGTGGCCCCGATTTCGGGCGTTGTGAGCCAGAAGAGTTCGGAAGTCGGCGATATTGCTTCGTCTGCGATGCCGCTTTGCGTATTGCTCGATCTGACCACGCTTAAAGTCACCCTGAACGTCAACGAAGAAGACACGAGCTATCTGCAGCTCGGCCAGGATGTCAAACTGAGATTTGATGCGTATCCGGGCGAAGTTGTTACGGCCAAGATCACGCGTATTTTGCCCTATGTGAACACAACATCCCGCACGAATACGGTTGAAGCCGAATTTTCGAATGTGAAGAACGAAGTGACCGGACAGTACAAATTCAAGCCCGGTATGTATACGCGCGCAGAAATCGGTCTGAAGACGACCACGGATGCCATCGTGGTGCCGCCGATTGCATTGATTCTTGAACCGGAACTGCTCGTCCAGCAGGTCGCCGGCGAAACGCTTCGCCGCGTCTTTGTTCTCAAGTCCGATTCGACCGTCGAAAGCCGCATTGTGAAAGTCGGTGAGCAAAATGGCGATATTGTTCAGGTCTATGAAGGCCTGAATGCAGGTGACAAGCTCATCATCCGCGGCCAGCATTCGCTTCGCGATGGCGACAAAGTCCGCGACATGACCAACGCCGGCAAAGTTGCTGTTTTGGCGAATGATGCAAAACCGGCAGAAGCTG
Source organism: uncultured Myxococcales bacterium (assembly GCA_946415045.1). Classification (GTDB taxonomy): domain Bacteria; phylum Myxococcota_A; class Bradymonadia; order UBA4248; family UBA4248; genus UBA4248. Next base: position 3,503 of record CAMKRB010000224.1, on the reverse strand, counting down.
CGCCAGCCAAAGCTGCTCCGGCAGCCGAAGCCGCTGCACCAGCCGAAGTCGCTGCACCAGCCGAAGCCGCTCCGGCGGTTGAAGCCGCTGCACCAGCTGTCAAAGCAAAAGCCCCGTCCGCAGCAGCACCTGCAGCCGAAGCCGCAGCGCCATCTGTCGAGGGCACCTAATTTCTTCTTATTTGTTAATAAGGCGCGCAGACGTCTGAAAACGGCGGTTCATGCGCGTTTTTTTTTGAATGGGTGATGTTGGCTGGTTCAACCGGTTCCAGCAGGTTTCTCAGGGATGAGAAATCCCTTACCGTTCAACACATGGGGAAAATATGAGTATACCAGGGTATTCCGTTAAAAACCGCGTCACAATGACAATGCTTTATACCGTTGTCATTCTGTTCGGTATATTTTCATTTTCGCGTCTGCAGCTCGACCTTTATCCCGATATGGACATCCCATACATCATCGTGATGTCGACTTATGTTGGCGCAAGCCCTGCCGATATTGAGACGCTTGTCACGCGTCCGATCGAAGAGACAGCCGTATCTGTAACCGGCGTCAAAAACGTCATGTCGAATTCCAAGGAAAATGTCAGTCTGGTCATACTGGAATTCGACTGGGGTTACAACATGAACCAGGCCGAGATCGATACCCGAAACAAGCTGGATCTCGTGATCAGCGCACTACCGGATGACGTCGACAGGCCAATGGTTATCGCGATGGATCCGTCGATGCAACCCATCGTCATGTTCAATCTGATGGGCGATTTGCCAACGGCCGAGATCCGAAAGATCGCCGAAGACCGCATACAGCCTTTGCTTGAACGCGTGAATGGTATCGCATCGGCCGAAGTCGCCGGTGGCGAATTGCGAGAAATCCACGTGCGTTTGAATCCACAAAAACTCGAGGCCTACCGCATCTCTCCGACGACAATTTACGGCGTTATCAAGGCCGAAAATACACAGGGTGTCGGCGGTTATATCGAAGCATCAGGCCGTGAACTCAGCATCCAGACCAGCGGTAAATTCCGCAGCGTCGACGAAATCGGTGAAGCCCTGGTCAGCGCAGGCATGGGCGATAATGGATCCATGATCCCCATCCGCCTGAAAGATGTCGCGGAAATCGAAGATACCATCGAAGAAACCCGGCGCTATACCGAGGTGAACGGAAAAGCCAGCGTCTTTATGATGGTGAGCAAACAATCGGGTGCCAACACCGTTGATGCCGCTGAGGGCGTGCTCAAAGTTCTGCCCGGAATCGTCGAACGCGAGGGTCTCAAATGGAGCCTCGTGATGGATCAGTCCGAGTTTATCTCGACTTCGGTCAACAACCTCAAAGATACATGCCTGTTGGCCATCATCATCGTATTCTTCGTTTTGCTGGCATTCTTCAGAAGCATCACGACCTCCCTCATCGTCGCAACCGCCATCCCCACATCACTGATGGCAACATTTGGCTTCATGTCGTCGATGGGCATGACCCTGAACGTCATCTCAATGGCAGGTTTGTCGCTGGCCGTTGGTATGTTGGTCGATAACGCCATCGTCGTACTCGAAAACATCTTCCGTCACCGCGAAGAAGGCGATACCGCATTCCAGGCCGCAGTGAAGGGTACCAAAGAAGTGATGATGGCCATCTCGGCCTCATCCCTCACCACCATCGCCGTTTTCTTCCCGATTCTGTTCGTTCCGGGTATCGCCGGCATGATGTTCCGCGACATGTCGCTCGTCATCTGCGGTGCGCTCGTCGTTTCGCTCGTTGTCGCCATCACCTTTATCCCCATGCTCGCCTACTACCTGCTCAAGAGCCCAAGATTCGACAAAGTCATCGAATCCAACTCGGGCAAGGAAGTCGACAATATCGAAGATCTCTCGGAAGCCGACAAAGCCACGTTTACCAATCGCATGCGCGCATGGTACGAGAATACGCTCACGGGATTTGTACGTGCCAGATGGCTGGTCTTGCTCGCGATTAGTGGTCTGTTTGTCGCATCAATCGTCGGATTCAAATTTATCCCGATGGAGTTCATGCCGGCAAATGACGATTCATTCATCAGCGTGAAATTCACGACCGAAATGGGCACAGATGCCCGCACCACATATCTGGTCGCCAACGATATCGTCGATAAAATCAAGGAAATCATTCCCGACACGGAGCGCAGATCCATCAATATCGACGCCGGAACATCGGATTCCGGATTCAGTGCCATCATGTCCAGCGGCGCCAATTCCGGTACAATCCGTGTACGAATGGTCAAACCCAAGTTCCGCGATCGCTCGACTTCACAGATCATGGACGAAGTCCGTCAGTCATTGAGAGATATTCCTGGCATCACCTATCAGGTTGCAGGTCGAAGTGGTCCCGGCGGCGGCAATGGCGGTGATATCGATATCGAAGTTTATCGCGATGATATCGAATCGACACGCCAGATCACGAACAAGATCAAGCGAATCGCGCTCACCCGCCCCGATATCGCCGAAGTCAAGCTCTCCATCGAAGAACAGAAACCGCAAATCAAAATCGACTTCGACCGTCAGAAAATGTCTGAACTCGGTCTTTCGGCAAGCACAGTGGGTACGCTGGTCACCATCTTCTTCCGTGGTCTCACAGCCAGTGAATACCTCGAAAATGGCGACGAATACCACATCGTCGTGCGTTATGACCGGTCTTTCCGAAACGATGTCCACGAAGTCGAGAATATGCCAATCCAGACGAATTCCGGTGATATCGTCCCGCTTTCCACGGTCGCCAAAGTCTATGAAGACCTCGCCCCCACCCAGATCGACCGAAAGAATCAGGAACGCTATCAGAAAGTCAGTCTGACGCTCGCATCGAGCTATATCGATCCGCAGACAGGAATGGAAGCGACAAAGGATTTGAAGAAAACCATCGACGAAATGCGCGGCATCCTTGATGAACTTGTAAAAGAAGACCAGAATAACGGCATCGAATGGTATTACAACATTGCCGGTACAGCCGAAAACTTCATGGATTCAATCAAATACCTGGGCGTCGCGCTGATGGTTGCAATCGTGCTGGTTTACATGGTAATGGCCGCTCAGTTCGAGAGCTATCGCGAACCATTCATCGTGTTGCTCACCGTACCGCTTGCCATTATCGGTGTTTCTGCGATTTACCTCATCACAGGAAGAACTCTCGATATCTCAGGTTTAATCGGCCTCATCATGCTTGTGGGTATCGTCGTAAACAACGGTATCGTGATGGTCGATGCCGCGAACCAGAACCGCGAGCATGGCATGAGCAAGAACCGTGCAATCATCTCAGCTGCAAGAACCCGTATGCGTCCCGTTATGATGACCGCTCTCACCACCATCCTCTCCATGATTCCACTCGCCCTGAAAATCGGCGAAGGTTCCGAAACCTGGGCTGGCATGGGCACCGCAGTTATCGGCGGTCTTTCGGTGGCTACCCTCCTCACACTCTTCTTCGTTCCCGTGATGTACACATTCCTTGCGCCATCACACTACGAAGTCCAGGAATATGAAGACG
>CAMKRB010000223.1 GCA_946415045.1 uncultured Myxococcales bacterium | reverse complement strand
TGGAATAATTATCCAAGTAGTACGGTTCTGAAATATCTTGTTTGATTTTGTTATACATAGCTTCTGCCTGTTCTCTTAATTAATGAGATCGGTCAGGATTGCCTCTGCTTTGAACAATCCCCCCATGACCATTCTACCATCTCGCGTTATCGGTTGCAATCGCGGCTTGGTGCAAAATTAGACGCCGCCCGCGTATTTGCGCTCGCCGGAATGTGCATCTTCTTCGTCAGCTGCGTTGTCGCCGTCGGTCACGTACTTAGTACGCTCCCTTCGGCTTCGCCTTGCTTCCTAGAATCTGCATTATTTCGACGGCGCAACCGGTGAGCGCACATAGCGGGCGGCCAAAAGGGCGTATGCGCCGCAGGCGCATAGCCCGAAACGCGGGCGCAGTATGGGCGACCCAATGTGGTCGCCAGAACAAGCCCGCGAACCCCTTTTAAAAATGAGAAAAATGGCGTATAAGCCCCGACGGTTTTGTTTGCCCTCAAAAGGGGCGCAACTTGGAGATGCGCGGAAATCCGCGCAGTTACTTGGGATTTTAATGCCCAATGGTGACGATTCAGAGGACATTTATGGCAAAAAAACAGTCGAATTTCAAAAAGGTCGATACGTGGATTGATATCGTGAAGAACGAGCACGAAGTGCTTGATTTCTGGAAGAATGCGGACATTTTTAACAAGCTGCGCGCGCAAAACAAGGGCGGCAAGAAGTGGTCGTTCCTCGATGGGCCGATGACGGCGAACAACCCGATGGGCGTGCACCATGCGTGGGGGCGGTCGCTGAAGGACGCATTCCAGCGGTATCACGCGATGAATGGCTGCGAGCTGCGGTATCAGAACGGCTTTGACTGCCAGGGCCTGTGGGTCGAAGTCGAAGTCGAGAAGGAGCACGGCTTTACGTCGAAGCAGCAAGTGCGCGAGTATGGCATCGATAAGTTCGTGCAGGATTGCAAAGACCGCGTGAACAAATGTGCCAAGCGCATCACCGACCAGTCGATTCGACTCGGCTACTGGATGGATTGGGACAATTCCTATTTCACGATGTCCGAAGAAAACAATTATACCATTTGGGCATTTTTGAAGAAATGTTATGAAAAGGGCCTGATTTATCGCGGGCATGACGTCATGCCGTGGTCGGGACGCAGTGGTTCCGCCTATTCACAGATGGAAGTCATCGAAGGTCGTAAATATATTGCCTCCCTGTCGCTGTTTGTAAAATTCCCGTTAATAGATCCGGGTCATGAAGGTGAGAACCTCGTCGCATGGACGACGACACCGTGGACGCTGAGCTGTAATATTGCGGCGGCCGTCAATACCGATTTGGATTATATTAAAATTCGTTCCAATCAGGACGGCGAAATATATATCTTTGCAAAAGAGAATTTGAAATTCCAGAGATTGGAAAAACAATACAAAGAGAATTGGATCGAAGGCGTGCCTAAATTGAAGACGCTCGACCAGATCTTTAAAGAGCGCGGCGGCTATGAAGTTATCGGCACGGTGAAAGGCGCAGATCTGGTTGGTCTGCGCTATCGCGGGCCGTTTGACGAGCTCGAAGCGCAGCATGTGAAAGGCGGCTATCCGTTCATCGACGAGAAAATCGCAGAATCTGCGGTTGATGCGCACCGCGTGATCGACGGTGGCCGCGATGAACGCGGAAATGCAGTCGTGACCATTGGCGAAGGTACCGGCATCGTCCATATCGCACCGGGCTGCGGTGACGTCGATCACGTTCTTGGCGTCAAACTTGGTCTTCCGATGCTCGCTCCGCTCGATGAAGCCGCATGCTTTTTGCCTAAATTCGGCTTTTTGACCGGCATGAATGCGACCAAAGATGATACGCGTCAGGCCGTCGTCGCCGAACTCAAGAAAAAGAATATATTAATCGCGCAGGAATTGTATCCGCACGTCTATCCGCATTGCTGGAGAACGGGAGAGGAGCTCGTTTTCCGCATGGTCGATGAGTGGTATATTAATATGAATTGGCGCGATAGAATTATCAAAGTCGCGAAAGATATCAATTGGATTCCGGCGTTTGGCAAGGATCGCGAAGTCGAATGGCTCACGAACATGCGCGATTGGATGATTTCCAAAAAGCGTTTCTGGGGTCTTGCACTGCCGATCTGGGTTTGCGACGACTGTGATAAATTCGAGGTCATCGGCGGCCGCGAAGAGCTGAAATCCCGCGCCATCGAAGGCTGGGACGAGTTCGAGGGCCACACGCCGCATAAACCCTGGATCGACAAAGTTGTATTAAAATGCCCGCACTGCGGCGGAAAAATGCACCGCGTCGAAGACGTCGGCAATCCGTGGCTCGACGCGGGTATCGTGCCCTACTCGACCGTGAAATACAACAGCGACCGCGACTACTGGAAAGAGTGGATGCCGGCCGACCTCGTGCTCGAATGCTTCCCCGGCCAGTTCCGCAACTGGTTCTACAGCCTGCTCGCGATGAGCACGATGATGGAAGACATGAAGCCGTTCAAGACGTTGCTTGGACACGCTTTGGTTCGCGATGAACACGGCCAGCAGATGCACAAATCGACGGGCAATGCGATTTGGTTCGACGACGCAGCCGAACAGGCTGGCGCCGACACAATGCGCTGGCTCTATGCTCGCCAGGATCCCGAAGTCAATCTCAACTTCGGTTACGGCCCGCTTCGTGAAGTCCGCGGCGGATTTATTAATACATTGTGGAATACCTATGCTTTCTTTGCAAACTATGCGCGCCTCGAAAACTGGGTCTATCCCGACAATCCAACGCCGTTCAAGGATAGAACTTTATTCGATCAGTGGATTCTGACTGAATTACAATTGTTAATTACAAAATGCCGCGATTCCTTTGAAAACACCGACGTTCGCGGTGCCGCGCTTGCAATTGAAGCATTTGTAGAAAATCTATCGAATTGGTATGTGCGCCATAATAGAAAACGCTATTGGAAAATCGACGAAAACGATGCCGATAAATCCCGTGCCGCCTTCGAGACCCTCTTCGAATGCCTGCTCACGCTTACCAAGCTCGTCGCGCCAATTCTCCCCTTCCTCGCCGAAACGATGTATCAAAACCTCGCTCAAGGCGCGCTCGAACACCCGCTCGAGTCGGTGCATTTGGAAAAATACCCTGTCGCCGACGAGTCGCTCATCGACATCGAACTGCGCGATGAAATGGCCGCCGTTGAAGCGTTCACTAAACTGGCGCTCTCAGCCCGTGAGGCGCAGAAACTCAAGATTCGCCAGCCTCTGGCCAAGATGATCCTCGGTCCTGCCGACGACATCGGCCTCAAAGCCGCCAACCGCTTCCAGGACATTCTCAAGGACGACCTCAACGTCAAAACCGTTGAAATCCTCGCTCCGGGCACCCCGTCGCCGCTCGACTACGAGATCAAGCTCAACTTCCGCGCTGCCGGCCCCAAATTTGGCAAGCAAATCAAGGAAGTCTCGGCCGCTTTGACCGCCAATCACGACCTCGTCATTGCCAAAGCCCGCGCTGGCGAGCCTGTCGAACTGACCATCTCGACCGGCACAGTCTCCGTCGCCCCCGAAGAGATCATCATGCAGGCGCTGCCCAATCCCGACCTCGCCATTGCCGAGGAAGCCGGCTACTGGACCGCATTCGACACGCACATCACCGAGGAGCTCCGCATCGAAGGCTTTATGCGTGACTGCATGCGCAAATTCCAGCTCACCCGCAAGGAATCCGGCCTCGAAATTGAGGATCGCATCCACCTCACCTGGCAATCCGACTCTCCGACCCTCATCGCGATGTTCGACGCCTGGGGCGACCAGATGGCCGCAGGTCTGCTCGCGCTCTCTATCAAACGCAGCGACGATGCTCAGCCTGTCGCGTTCGAAATCGAAGGCGAGAAGATGACGTTTGGGATTGTGAAGGCGTAATGGGGGCGGGCTATCGGCAAAGCCGATACGCCGCGCCTGACGGCCTATCGCCCTGCGGGCGATACGGCCTTTGGCCGCCTCGCTATGTGCTGTGGGCACATACGCGGTCGGCGGGGGGGATGGTAAACGGAGTAACTATATTAAAGGAGAAAGAATAATGTCAGAGAATAAGAACGCAGATACTCTTGAAATTGCACTTGATGCCTTGAAAACCAGAATAATAGTAGATAATTTGCAGATACTCTGGGATGATTATGATAAAACTAATAAGGATATGCTTTTGCTGTTTAGAATCAATAGCAGACCTGATGGACATTCTGATGTATTCTTAACTCGTACAAGAGAATGGTCGAAAGTTAATCATACGATTTATCTTACTACGAGCTGTTTCTCGATTGACATAATATATCAACTGAAAAAGATTTGCATGGATAGTCAACTTGTTTCGACTGCTCATGATTTCATAATAGACACCTTGTCAACTAAATTCATAGATGAATACAATCATTATGAGATCAACCAAGATAATCCATTGGTTAGGGGGTGGCATCCCTCTATACCAAAATATATTAGAGAGGTAGAACAACAATGTTATGAACAAAATATTTTTGTAGACATGATTTTGAATCTTTTATCGGAATTATTAAGATAATAACCGTTTCCCACCGCTGTATGCGCGTTGCACATACGGCGGAGCCCCTCGCTATGTACTGAAGGACATACGCGAGAGTCAGGGCATTTAATATTAATTAACTCGTTGCAACAACAGGAGGTTCGTCAATGGATAACTCATTTACATGCTTTGACCGCAACAAACATATATACACCAATGATGAACAGATCGACGAGCTATTGAAAGATATCCTTAGGTTTTTTAATGGTACTCCTGTGCAGCCATTGCCACCAACTGAAAAATTTGTCGGTGCTGGTTGCTATGCGTTATATTACACTGGTAAGGTTAATCCTGAATATAATATTCTATATGAATTGAATCGAACTGAATACAGAATTCCAATTTATGTGGGGAAAGCTGTACCATCTGGTTGGAGACAGTCTCGCATTTCAGAGTCATCTGATGGGGCTGAGTTGTATAATCGTCTTAGAGACCATTATAAGAGCATCTCAAATTCATGCAATCTTGATATTAGCAATTTTGCTTGTAGATTTACAATATTTGAAGGTAAAAGCGTTGGAATGATTGCAAGTGTGGAAGCCAAACTCATTGAAACATATATGCCTTTATGGAATTCATGCATTGATGGGTTTGGTAATCACGATCCCGGTTCAGGACGTTATGCGCAAGCTGTATCAGAATGGGACTCATTGCATCAGGGGCGACCATGGGTAAAAAAACTGACAGGGGATAAACCAAGCAGAGATCTTATCATAATTAAAATTGAGGAATATTTGGAAGAACTCAAGAGGAGGTTTAAATGAGATCTTTGGAAATCTTTTCTGGTGCTGGTGGATTAGCCTGTGGAATAGAAAAAGCAGGATTTGAACATGTAGGGCTTATCGAAATTAATCATGATGCCTGTAATTCACTAAGAAAGAATTTTGATAACAGACTGGTTTATGAAGGAGATATTAGAGATTATGATGCATCTATGTTTGCTGGAATTGATTTGGTTGCAGGTGGACCGCCCTGTCAGCCATTTTCATTGGGTGGAAAAGGACTTGCTCACAACGACGCAAGAGATATGTTTCCCCAAGCTATCAGAATAATATCAGAATGCAAGCCAAAAGCCTTTATTTTTGAAAATGTAAAAGGATTGTTGAGAGAGTCTTTTAAGGAGTATTTTGACTATATAATTCTACGTTTATCATATCCTGACTGTCGGATTCATGATGTGGAAAATTGGCAGCAGCACAAAAAGAGATTAATGTTTTGCGATAATAATTATAAAGGAACTAGATATACGGTAACTTATAAGCTCATTAATGCGGCCGATTATGGAGTTCCGCAAACCCGAGAACGTGTTGTTATTGTCGGCATAAGGGATGACTTGGAAATGACATGGAGCTTTCCCAATATAACTCATTCAGAGGATGCCTTGTTATGGTCACAATTTGTTAATTATTCTTATTGGGAAAAACATGGAATTAGTCGAAAATATAACGATGAGTTGAGGAATAAACTGATTGCAAAGTATGGGTTGTTTCCTCCAACAGCTTTACCTTGGCTAACAATACGTGATGCTTTGAAAGATGTTCCAGAACCACAAACTGTACCAGCCACTATAACTCCTGATCATATCTTAAGGTCAGGTGCAAAAGCTTATTCTGGACATACAGGGAGCGATTTTGATTATCCATCTAAAACGATTAAAGCTGGTGGGCATGGTGTTCCTGGTGGCGAAAATATGATAAGTTTTCCAGATGGAACATACAGATATTTCAGTGTATATGAAGCGAAATTAATTCAATCTTTTCCCGAGACGTATGTTATCACAGGAGCATGGGGGGAAGCAATGAGACAAATCGGTAATGCAGTTCCGGTCAAATTAGCCACCCTTATTGCAGAAAAAATGTTTAAACTCTT
>CAMKRB010000222.1 GCA_946415045.1 uncultured Myxococcales bacterium | reverse complement strand
GCGACAATGGCAAGCTCAAGACCGAGAATTGCCCTGTAGCATGCGGTGAAAAAGACGATGGTGCCGGCAACAAGATCAAAGCCTGTATCGATGATGCCCCGGTGCCCTGCGGCGACATCGACGCTCTGGGCGTTTGTGAAGGCAAGATTCTGAAGTATTGTGGCGAAGATGGCAACCTTGTCGTCGAGGATTGTGCTGTCACATGCTCTGAAGTCGTGGACGAAGAAGAGGGCAATTACTGGGCTTGCGTGGATTGCGATTACATCAAGGATTATGGGGTCTGCACCAGCGATGGCCAGTTGGTCTATTGCGAGGATGATGAGCCTGTGTTTGAATCGTGCGATGACGGCTGCAAGATGACGAGCGAGGATATGGCATATTGCTATGTTCCATGCGGTGATGTCGATGCCAGAGGCGTTTGCAGCGAAGACAAATCGGAGATTTCGTATTGCGATTCGGCGGATATGCTGGTGACTCTGTATTGTTTGGATGGCACCACCTGTGGTGAGGTCACGGATGAACATGGAGAAACCTATTACGATTGCCGCTAGGCCTGGCATGTGATTTCCGGTTGAGTTGAGAATGAAATGAAAAGGCGTTCCCGTTCGGGAGCGCCTTTTTTTTGGGGCTTTGTCTAACGAACGTGGAAGCGACGAGCGACGCGTCACGGGTGTGCAGGGGGCTAACCCGATGCCCGACGTTCAACGTTCTCAGCTTCTGCGGGGATCTGTAAGCCGTGTTGTCGTCGTGATTTGAGGAGGGCGTATGAACGACACATGGGTATCGCAGCATTACTGGAGTGTTGCGCGACATATGTGAAGTATTTTCGGGCCGTATTTGCCAGCAGCAAATAGGCCCGAACGGCGGGCGTATGCGGCTGTGCCGCATAGCCGGCGCCCCAAAAAAAGAACAAAAGACGCAAAAAGATACAATGTAGGTATTATGTCAAAGATTTATGGAAATTCATGGCACTTTGGTATAATGATAAAAGAATTGTTTTTGTGTGACCTTTTGTTCGGAAATGCAAGATGACTGATGTTGTAAAACCTGAGCTTCCAAATCCCGGCGACCGGCTGGTCGACCGATATACCATTCTCCAGCGCGTGAGTCTGGGTGGTTTTGGAGCTGTGTATAAAGCGCTGCAGGACAATCTGGGGCGAGAAGTCGCGATAAAGGTTTTGCTGCCGGATGTTGTGAGCAATAATGCGGACTATATCGAACAGTTTCGGCAGGAAGCGCTGTTGACGAGCCAGTTGCGGCATCCCAACACCATTACGATACACGATTATGGCCAGACTGAAACGGGATTGCTGTTTCTGGTGATGGAGTGGCTGGATGGCAAGACGCTGACGGAGGTGTTGAAATCAGAAGGCGCGTTGAGCTACGACCGTTGTCTGCATATCAGCAACCAGATACTGAAGTCGCTGAGCGAAGCGCATGAGCGCGGGATGGTGCATCGCGATTTGAAGCCGTCGAATCTGATGCTGTGTGTCCAGTATGGCGAGCCGGACTTTGTGAAGGTGCTGGATTTTGGTCTGGTGAAGAATCTGTCAAACGAAACGCTGACGATTCAGGGAAAATCCGTAGAGGCACCGAAGTTTACCGACAAGCGCCGGGCGCCGGGGACGCCGCATTATATGGCTCCCGAGCAGGCAATGGGCAAGGGGACGACGACTTCGGCCGATATTTATGCATTCGGCTTGATTTTGCACGAAATGCTCACTGGCAAACGCGCAGTGGATGGCACCGACAAGATGGACGTGCTTCTGCGCCAAGTGCGCCAGCCTGTGCCGCCGCTTCCCGAAGAATTCCGCGATACATTTTTGGGGCGCGTCGTATCGAGATGCGTCGAGAAGGATCCGCTCAAACGCCCGCAGACAGCAGGCGCGCTGCTGCGCGATTATCAGCTGAATGAGGAAACGCGCGGCATCGAGATGAATAAGGCCGATGTCGAGGCTCAGGCTCGATGGAAAAGCCTGGCTGAACCTCGCATCGTCTCGGAAGCCAGCAGCTCGACCAAAGAGATTTTCGTCGGTCGAAATGACGAAATCGAGGAGTTCAAATCGATTATCCGCAAGGGAATGGCCGAGAACAGCGGAATGGTTCTGACCGTGAACGGACATACGGGTATCGGTAAAACCACGCTGGTGAACAAATTCAGCGATATCTTCCTCGAGCAGACACACGGTACGCTCATCAATTCGTCTTATCTTCCCGACAGCTTTTTGTCGTATTCTGCAGTACGCACGGCGCTCAAGAAGTTTCTTGGCGTGCAGACTGACGATGCTTCGGATGCGCAAATCGAGATAAAACGCGCACTTGCAAAACTCGATATCAGCGACGCTTACCTCGTGTCGTTCATGACGCATTTTATCGTTGGCAAATACGGGCAGTCCAGTGACGAACGCGAGCAGGCAGAACTCAGACTTGAAGAATTTTTTGATCTGATGACGCGCATCTCACCCGTGTTGTTCGTCGTTGAGAATATTCACTGGGCTGATAACGATAGCCTGAATCTTTTGTGGAAACTGGCGCTTTCGGCTGTGAGCAAGAAACGTCCATTCTTTTTGGTGACGACCTACAGAACGCAGGCCTATCACACCAACCGCGAACTGCAGATGCTGATGGAGCGCCTGAATCGGCTGGATCACATCTACTTTAGAGAGATGCAGCTTGCGTGGCTGAACAAAAAAGAATGCGCAGCCATTATCGAGAGCGTCGTCAAGATGCAGCGGCCAATGGCGAATCAGTGCATGGCTCTGTCGAAAGGCAATCCGCTGTATTTGAATCTGGTGCTGCGTTATATTCTGGACGAAAAGCAGTCGTCCGGTGCGGATGATACTCAAAAACTGGTAATTCCAAATACGATCGACAAAATCGCGATCAAGCGTATCGACCAGATTACGCGCAAGTATCACCAGAATGAATATCGCGAGATATTGCGGCGCGCGGCCTTGATGGGCGAGACGTTTTCGCTCACCGAAGTGGAAGCATTGCTGCGGCGTGACGGTCAATATAATTTGCTCGATATGACGAGCCGCGCACTTGAGGTGTGGCGTCGTGAGGGCATTCTGCGCCGTCAGTGGGAAGCCGAGATGTCGTTTGAATTCATTCATCCGCATATCGTCGACTTCTTTAATATCGATTCGCCTCCGGAACTGCATCTCAACGTCGCACTCACCAAAGAAGCCCTCAGTTCGACGGATGTTTTCGTCGATTTGGAGGATATCGCGCATCACTTCAAGCTGGCCGGCGATAGCAAAAATGCACTCAGATTCCTGTCGTTTGCTGCAAATGCGGCATTGCAGAATTCAAATCTGCTCAAGGCTCGCAAGCTTTACGAAGAAATGTTGCCCCTGCTCGATGCCGATTCGTCGATCGATGAGCAAAAACGCATCTATCATCAGTTGGGTGAACTGACTTTGAGATTGTCGGAATTTGGTCCTTCCAGGGATTATTTCACAAAGACAATCGCTCTCGCCAATCGGACCGGCGATCATCAGCTGGCGGGCATGGCTTATTGCGGTATTGCAGAACTTGCACTCGCCCAGAATCAGCTCGAAGAAGCCAGCGCGAATTATAACCACGCCAAAGCTGCATTGCCCGACGAGGATTTGAATGTTCAGGGCAAATTGTTGCTCGGTATGGGAAAACTCTCGAAACTCAAGGCCGATTGGCAGGCTGCATTGGCATGCTTCCAAAAAGCCTATGACTACAGCTCAAACGCTGCAAATTTCGATTTGATGGGCAATTCGCTGTATGAACTCGGCGTCATCTATTTGTCGCTGGGCGCTGCCCGGCAGGCGCATGAATGTTTCCTGGCTGCACAACGCAATTACAATACAGTGAATAATACGGCCGACGAAGCCAGTACGCTGATTGCGCTCACTCAAACCTATGCGATCTTTATGCGCCCGGATGATGCCCATGCATCCAACGAAACGGCCATAGAAATCTATCAGAAACTCGGTGATCAGCTCGGATTTGCTCATGCTTTGGCTCAGATGGGGGAGCTCAATATCCACCAGCTCATCTATGATGAGGCACAGAAATTTGTCCTGCGCAGCATGCCGCTGTTCAAGGAATTCCACGATCCAACCGGAATCGCACATTGCCAGGCATTGCTCGCTCCTATCGAATTTGCCCATAATCAGCTTGAAAAAGCGATGACGCTCGCCAACCAGGCGCTCGCACAATACCAGAAAACCGACGATTTCGGGATGCAGGTGAGCCTGTTCATTCAGCTGGGCGTGCTGAATCTGTATCAGAATAATCTGGATGGTGCGCAAAATAACCTGACTCAGGCTGAAATGCTGCTCGACGTCCATCAGTCGAATATCCATCGCCCCGAACTCTATTGTGAGTATGCATTGCTTTCGGAATGTCGTGGAGATTTCGCTGGTGCTGAGAAATACTACAAATCCGCTCAGGAAGTTGCACAGCAGTGTGAATACCTTGAAGAAGCTTACATCGCTCGCCTCAACGTGATAAAGGTCAACGTCTTCTTCTCGCCCGGTCGATGGTATTACGAAGAATTGCTTCGAATTGCCAACGAATCGCGCACTTACGGCATGAAAAAAGCGCAGTTGCACACGTTGTTGTACCTGGTGTGGTTCGAGGGCGTGTGGGGTGAACAGCATACCTGGGATAATCTGATCAATGAACTGAAGCGGTTTGTTCAGGCCCAGCGGTTGCCAACGAGCGGCTTCTTGCGAGCGTTCGAGTTCCAGACGTCCGTCCTGCGCTACACATCTCCCGATGTTTGGAACGCCTTGCTGCGGTCTTCGGGATGGATTCGGCAGGCTCTGACCTCGAGTCCGTAATATTCGCCCGGCGGTGAGGGGAAGTAACCTCAGCCGCCGCAGATATTGTCACTATTTCGTCAGCTCTGCGAGCCGTGATTCGTCCACCTGGACTTCGCACTGACTCATCAGCTCGGAGATGGTCTGACGTACAGCCACCTGGCGGCCATGAGAAACGATATTCGAGACCATAAACTCGCGGTCGTTCTCCAGTGTCGCCTTTTTTTCTTCCGTTCGGCTCTTGTACAGAATGAGGTGGTAACCAAATTCGCTTTCGACGACATCGCTCAGACGGTTTTCCTGCGACAACGCGAAAGCTGCGGCTGCGAAAGGTTCAACGACTGCCTGGTGGTTGAGCTGCTCTTCCATAAACGACGTCATCGGATAACGGGGAAATGTCAAATCCGGATTCATATCTGTTCGGAATCCCGCGCGCGTCAGCATGTGCGCCGCTTCTCTCAAATCGACGTCGGTGATGGTGCTTTTGGTCATCAGCTGCTTCCGAACTTCCTCAAGAGCAGATTTCCGTTGTTCCGGTGTCGAAAGTTTGTCGGGGCGGATCAGGATATGGCTGGCTGTCACCAGCGCCGGGTGGCCGCTTTTAAAAGCATAGGCGTCAATGGCTGCCTGCACAAATCTGTCGTCAACCGTCGATGGCGCATAGACATCTTCGATTTGCGTCTTCAGCCAGCGCTGACTCAGTGCGCGTCGCTCGGCCCATTTGGCGACAAACGGATCGTGGTGTTCGGCGCTCATCAGCTGGATGATGTCGAACGATTCACGCGCAGCGGCTTCGTCCATCTCGGGATGCTGCTTGCGATAAATCGCAAATTCCTCGGCAATGAGCGCATCCGATTGCGGTGGCAGCTGGCCCATTTGATACTTATCGGCCGATTCCTGCGTCTTTGTTTCCGTCTTCTGGCAACCAGCTGCCAAAACGCATACAAGCCCAATAATCACTAATATCAATCGACGATTCATTGCTTTCTTACGCTACTTTTGTCTGCCCGATGCGGCAATCGCATATTTGGCAAATAACGAACTCAGGTGCCACACAACAATGGCACACACCATTAAAATCCCAGCAAGCAGCCACTCGCGCTGAATCGCACTCAGCGCAGCCCACAGCATAATCCCGCAGCCGATCACCAGGAAAATCAACGAAATCCAGTCCCAAAGCCCCGTTCGTGTCATAAGTCATAAATGCCTTGTCGATAAAACATCCCCCACTCTCATATTACTCTTTATTTCAAAGCGTGTGCGGTTGCAATAGAATAGGTGATGCATACAGGGGATTTGCTGATATGTGGGGCAGGCTTTTGGCCTGCGGCCAATGCGCCTTGCCGGGCGCCTTTGCCTGCGGCATACGGCGCCTCACTGCCGTGAGGTTACGCTGCGCGTACACCCACGGTTTATGCTGGATTACCTGGGGTTGCGCCCTGCCGGATGTGCATCCATGCCCCCCTTAATCCTTGGCTCCATTTAACGAGCGTAGATATGAAAAAGTAAGCTGTCTGCTTTGCGGCCACGAGCGATGAGCAATGAGCCACGAGTGCGCATTGGCCAACTCGACGCTCGATGCTCGACACTCTTTGCCAGTATCTCACTCGTATCGGGGTAACGCTATATCCACACTGGT
>CAMKRB010000221.1 GCA_946415045.1 uncultured Myxococcales bacterium | reverse complement strand
TCCGGCATGTTTTGCGGGGCAAGGAGTTTTAATCATCCGATCGGGCGGTGGAATACTGCAAATGTCATTTATATGTCAGATATGTTTCGGGATGCATTGTGTTTTAATCAACCCATCGGTGACTGGGATACAAGCAAAGTGACTGATATGAGTAATATGTTTGATAATGCGTGTGCATTTGACCAGCCGATTGGAAATTGGGATACATCATGTGTGCAGAATATGCAATCTATGTTTGAGAATGCGTATGCGTTTAACCAGCCAATTGGTAACTGGAATACCAGTGAAGTTACCAAGATGATATCTATGTTTGAAGGTGCCAAGGCTTTTAATCAACCCATTGGTGAATGGGATGTTACAAGTGTGATTGATATGTCTGATATGTTTAAGCATGCTCATAGTTTTAATCAGCCGATTGGCAGTTGGAACACAGGCAGTGTGGCGTATATGGGACGAATGTTTTTGGATGCTCACGTGTTTGATCAACCATTGAATGACTGGAATGTTCGTCGTGTAAGGAATATGGCTGCTATGTTTGAAAATGCCTATCGGTTCAATCAGCCACTGGATCGTTGGGACACCGGCAGTGTGAGCCGAATGGATGAAATGTTTGCATGTGCATCACTGTTTAATCAGCCCATAAACTGCTGGAATGTCAGCAAAGTTGAAAATATGAAAAGTATGTTTGAGGAGGCCAAAGCATTTAACCAGCCACTGGATAAATGGCAGACCGGAAATGTTACAAACATGAGTGATATGTTTTGCTGTGCATATCGTTTTAATCAGCCTATCGGCAGCTGGGATACATCAAAAGTACAGGATATGAACGGGATGTTTCGGAATGCATGCAGCTTTGACCAACCGATAGGAACATGGGATACATCTCATGTGACAGATATGGGATGGATGTTCAGCGGTGCCAGATCATTCAACCAAGCAATCGGGGACTGGAATACATCCAGCGTAAAAGAGATGCAATCCATGTTTGCAGATGCGTATGCATTTAATCAGCCAATTGGCGGCTGGAATGTTGAACATGTAAAGAGAATGGACAATATGTTCCATTCGGCGGGTGCATTTAATCAGCCGATTGGCAAATGGAATGTGAGTCATGTATCAGACATGGGTGGGATGTTTTCGAATGCATATCAGTTTAATCAGCCAATTGGTGACTGGAATGTGGGCAATGTAACGAAAATGAAATGCATGTTTGAGGATGCATATCAGTTCAATCAGCCAATTGGTGACTGGAATGTGAGTAATGTAACGGATATGGAATGCATGTTTAAGAATGCGTATGCGTTTAATCAACCCGTTGGAAATTGGAACACACGTCGTGTCAGGGATATGTCACAGATGTTTATGTGTGCATATCAGTTTGACCAGAATCTCGGGCACTGGTCGGTATCTGGCGTCGATATGATGAGCGATATCTTTTTGCGTGCCAGGGGATTTCATCACAGACCACTCACATGGGTAATTGCTGGATTGTTTGCATTGCTGGCAAATCAGATTCGGGAAGGTGTGTCGTTTTCGGAAGAAGTCTATCAATATATCCGAAAAGTGCATCCGGTGCTTTATGTGCTTTCGAAGTCAGGAATGGTTATCGAAACGGTATATATGCACGATGGAAAATATGTGAGTATACGTGAAACACCGGAGTGGATTCCAGAATCGTTTTGCCGGGAGATACTGGATTCGACGGTGGAACCCTGGTATCGTTATGAAGCAGAGTACAGGAAATTGCTTTGTATTGATGATGATACAGACTGCTGGATGAACTATGGCGATGACAACAAAGATATGTATGAGCGGATGTCCAAAATTGCCGATAACAAGAATGATATCATTATTCCGTTTGAATTATGCATAAATGAAGGAAGCATTAAACTGGTCAAACGAGATACGTATTATACAGTGGATGTATAGGGGGGAGAAATGCGTTTGTTTGTATACGGAACATTGCTTTCCCCATTTGATACAGCCAGTTTGATTCCGTCGGATGCCATACGGCATCCGGCGGCTGTGATTGGCCGGATGTATCATTATTTGCCAGGATGCTATCCGGCGATTGCTGTTCCCGAAAATCTGATTCAGGCAAAAGGGACTGTTGATTATTTGGTGGACGAAACACATGAAATGAGTCAGGATCCTGTTAGTTTTGAATCATTCAGGCATATTTATACAAATGTCTATCATAATGGTTTCGGCTGGATTTATGGGGAGCTGATGGATATCACAAATCCATGTGAAATATTCCCGGCGATTGACAGATACGAGGGATTTGGCGGCAATGATCCCCTGTATCATCGCTCATTGATACCAGTGATGTGCGGGGATGAAATGATCTGGGGATGGGTATATCACTTTGATGAAAGCTTTCCATTTGAAGAAAACGAGGATTTATTCGTCAGGGTTTTGAATGGAAACTGGCTGTCATTTTTAAAAGGAGACGATCATGAAACTTAGAAGACTCGACTACGATACATTTTCAAAGAGAATGCGGGATAAAACTGATGAAGAAAGTGAATTTTGCAAGGCATCCAGAAAGATGAAAATTGCTCAGATTCGGGATATGTCTGTTCTGGAAATTATAGAAAGAGTCGTGAAAATTACAGAAGACAAGCCTGTTTCAGTCACCGGTGTTCCTTCGAAATTCCTGAAAGTGCTGACAGAACGCCTTGACCTGACATTGACACAGGCACTGATGATGTCCGTCTTTGTCAACAAATGCGACGACAACTGTATCGTGCTGCGCGATTTGTCCAATCACTTTGATGGCAATAATATCAGTATTCTCAAATGTGCTAATGATATTGATGTTCTCGTCAAGCGCGGTATCATTAAACGCCAGGGCGAACGACGCGGCAACAATAGCTACAGCGTGCCACAGAAAACGCTCGATGCACTGAGCAATGATACACTTCCCACACCCCCAAAAAGCACCGAACTCAATGCCTTTGAATGGCTGGATGCAGTCGAAAATATCATGAACGATGTTCGCTATGGCAATATCAGTGAGGATGAATTCGAACAGCAGATCACTGAAATATTTGACAACAATTTACATCTCAATTGTACCCAGACTATCAAATCCCATGGTCTTGATACGGACGATTTGAAATTGTTCATGGCAATCAGCTTGTGCGCCATCAATAATAATGATGACAATATCGGTATGAATGATATCGATGATTATTACAAACGGCCGGAACTGCGTATGATTTCAAACGTTCTGGAGGATGGGGAGAACATTTTGTTTGCCGAGAATCTCATCGAACATGTCAATAATCACGGTATGGTGGATACTTCGCACTGGAAACTCACGGATTACAGCAAAGAAGAAGTCTATAAAGAATTCCGCTTCAGAAAGCCAAAGAATGCCAACAGTGAGCTGATAATTCCTGATAACATTGCAGATAAAAAGCTCTATTATAATGATGAAATCACAGGGCAGATCGAAGAACTCCGGCATCTGCTCGAAAATGACCGCATGAAGACTGTTCTGGACAGACTCGAATCCAAAGGCATGCGCTGCGGGTTTGCCTGCCTGTTTTATGGGGCGCCGGGCACCGGGAAGACTGAAACCGTGCTGCAGCTGGCCAAAGCCACTGGAAGACCGATTATGCAGGTAAATATATCTTCAATCCGAAGTAAATGGGTTGGCGAGACAGAACAGAACATGAAGGCTTGTTTCGATACCTATCGGAAATATGTAAAAGATAGTGAAATTGCGCCGATTTTGTTCTTTAACGAGGCCGATGCCCTGTTCACAACCCGAAACGAAAGTGCTCAGTCTGGTGTGGATAAGATGGAAAATACCATGCAAAATATCATTTTGCAGGAAATGGAAAACCTCGAGGGGATTCTCATAGCAACTACCAACCTGCAGACTTCGATGGATTCGGCTTTTGAGCGGCGGTTCCTGTACAAAATTGAATTTACTAAACCGACGCCTGCAGAACGTTGTCACATCTGGAAGGCCATGCTTTCTGATTTAACACAGGACGATGCACTCATGCTCGCCGAACGCTTTGACTTCAGCGGTGGTCAGATAGAAAATATCGCACGCAAATGCCTGATTGATGAAATCTTGTCTGAGTGTGAGGCATTAAATATAGATGCCGTCGTTGAATGCTGTAAACACGAATCTCTTGTAAAGGAACAGTCCAGAAGAGTTGGCTTTGTCGTTTAGGCTGCGCGGGCTATTTCGCTTTGCGAAATACGCCCAGCGCTGCGTCGCTATTGCCTGAGGCAATACGCGCCGCAGAGTATTTGTTTCTACAAGCACTCAGGTTGATTTGCCCATATTGCGAACCGTAAATCGCTAAAAAGGAGAACAAACATGTCAGAAGAAATCAGAATTAACGTTGATTTATCGGACCGGAGCGTCGATTTGAGCACATATAGTCCGGGAAAGGGACTGCATCTCAAACTGCCGGTACTGATGAACAAACCAAAGAATATATCAAAAGATGATGGCATCATAGCATTTAGAGAAAACTTTTCGCTGTTATGGAAATATCGGGAAGGTATCTGCAATACACCGGAGCTCAGCAATATTACAGATGGAAAACTTGGAGCAGGATCATCCTTTGCCGGGCTGGCCAAAATTCCACTTGGCGCACTATTGATTAAGTATAACGATGGCCTGCTTCGATGCGGTCATTGCAATCACTGCGATTGTCAATTATTAGGTTATTTTAGTACCAGAGGTTTGAGCGGTCATGGTTTTCATTGGGCGTTTTGTCCCAGTTGCGGACAGGATTTTCCAAAACTTGAGCAAAGGCTGGACGAATTGTTTGTAAATAAAGTACAATTGTGTCCAGCCGTTGAGACACCATGGACGATCTGTGATTTAGTGATTGCATTGCAAAATATAGAAAACGAGCCGTATTGCCGAAGGCAATAGGCGCGCAGGCGGTCCGTATGCGCATCGCGCATAGGAACGCGTCATCAAAATAATATTGGTTGATTTGTCCATATTGCGAACCATAACATCTCTGAAAAAGGAACAATATGATTGAAAAGTATATGATTGGTAATCATCCTAGGAAACAATCTGAGACGCGTAAGAAAGCCAATAAGGATATAGAGCTGATTTGCTCTAAAAATCCACAAAACCACGAAAAGAAACATGAGCCAGAAGTCGGTCCAGAGTTGGCAGAAGCGATTTTTGGCAGAGTTTTCGGAGGAAATCCGGAAACAGGCGAAGTGCCAGGCGCAAGGCCAATGACTGATAAAGAGTTCTGGCAGTTTGCATACAAAGGACTTAAACGTCTTGTGAGTGACCCAGAGAATCTTGATGAGTTATTCAACATGGATGCACTGTTTGGCGAATCATCTGACGTCGATGTGTATGATATTCTGCGCTTTCTTCACCGATCTGATGATATTTAATAAGCAGATTCGCAATCTTCCCTGTTCATAGAGTAATAGATATGGCAGATGATGTGATCTTTTGTTGATTTGTCCATATTGCGAACCATAACATCGCTAAAAAGGAAACTAAACATGAAAGAAGAAATTAGAAACAAAGTAGATTTATCCGATCGCAGCGTCGATTTGAGCGCATATCGTCCGGAAAAGGCTCTGCATCTCGAATGGCTGGATGTAACAAACAACGAATGGTATGAAATGGGTGTCGGATTAACGGAGCAAATCGATGCGCTGGAACGTGAGCGACGGGAACATCGAGTGGCGTTGATATGGCAAAAACTCACGGAAAAGTTTATAGATCGCAAAGCGTTTGCCAGAGCAGTTTTTTCGCATTATCCGGAACGCAATGATTTTGGAACGTTCTGCCGTAAAATCGTCTACCCTTTTCTGGATGGTAAAATAACAAATGTTCCTGAAGATGAGTATATGTGTGCATTGCTCGATCTGGCAGACGACAAATCAAAATCGTCTGAATTGAAATCCATGCGAATCATGCGCAGTTTGATTCAGCGGTTTTTTGATCCTTTGGGACTATTCATCAAAAACTTCCCTTTGTTATGGCGGTATCGTGAAGGCATTTGCAACACACCTGAACTGGCCAGCATATTGCCGGGTTGTTTTGGTTTCTTTAAGGCATGTAATCATCATGCGACATTAGGCGAGTTGCTGTATTTATATAATGAGGGTAAATTGAGATATGGAAAGGATTGTCCAAACTGTCATACTGAATTGTTGTTGTATCATACCGGAGGTTTGTTGAGTGGCGCCGGCAGCAGCTCGGGATTTTGTCCGAATTGTGGATATAAAATATATGACAATCATGGTGTCAATCGAAATGGCAGAGCATTTTTGGATAGTAAATTCGCATGTCCAAAAGTCGAAACACAATGGACAATGGCTGATTTGGTCTCATCACTGAAAAAATATGAAAATCAATGCAACATGCCATAGGCACATGTTTAGGAGCACGATCCATGTCGAGATCTCGCAAAAAGAATTGGGGTTGCAGCATTGCTTTAAGCTGTTGTTCGAAGAAGAAA
>CAMKRB010000220.1 GCA_946415045.1 uncultured Myxococcales bacterium | reverse complement strand
AATTGAGAATGAGTATAAGTGTGCACCAAACGAATCCTGCAGTGATGGAAAGTGTATTTGTGGTCTGGGATACCATATAAATGCCAATAATACATGTATAAAGAACAACAATGACAATTGTGGGGCTCGCGGACGAGCATATGATGATTTACCTGCCAGCGCAAATTATAAGGGTTTTGTTTGTCCAAATGGGACGACGTGTGACATTGTATCTATACCAGCAAAAAGATGCAATCATGCGTGTAATGGGTGTGATGTAAAGTGTAATATATTTGGCTACACCTTGAAGGATATTGAAACGTGCAGAATAACAAATGAACTATTATTAGCTAATCCTGATTTAGATAAGTATAGGTTATATGATTCGACAGGTGAACAGGTTATTGGATATGCTGATAGCAAGCGTGTTAAGTCCTGTGAGAAAAAGAATGTGCCCTTTGGAAAAGTCGCTAATTCATGCGTGTGTCAGGACGGTTATGGTGGTGAGTTATGTGAAATTGACTGGAATGAGTGTGAACAGAATGGATTTCACTG
Source organism: uncultured Myxococcales bacterium (assembly GCA_946415045.1). Lineage (GTDB taxonomy): Bacteria > Myxococcota_A > Bradymonadia > UBA4248 > UBA4248 > UBA4248. The sequence continues at coordinate 5,979 of CAMKRB010000220.1, read as the reverse complement.
TTATAATGGAAAGATATGTGAGGCTGGAGAATGCCAGTGCCCTGTAGGTGAAATCAGAGAGATGGTCGATGGGAAAGAAGTATGTGTCTCATTTGATTCAAGCCATGACAGTTGCGGTGAATCATTTACATCGTCAAGAACTTGTCGTGATGATGAGATTTGTGAAAAGAGTGAATGTGTTTCATGCGCATCGTCGCAGACAGTGTGTATGAATACCTGTATGGAAAACTATGATCTGGGTGATCCTATAACCCACGATTTGATTAGCTTGTCAGATAAACATATCCAGAGCTGTACATTTAACTCTTTGGTTTGCGAAGCAGGTTATGCACAGTGTAATTCGTCAATTTGGGACGGCTGTGAATCATTGGAATCTAAAGATAACTGTGGCACATGTGGAAATATATGTGGAGAAACAACATCCTGTATCAATGGCACTTGTTGTCTGGATGCGGCATATCCTTCTGTTGAACTGACTTCAGGGGAGTATCAGAACGCTAAGTGCTGTGATGAAGAAAAGAATCGAAAATGCCAATTCCAGGATGCATCGGGCCGTGTGATTTATCGATGTAGAACTGCATGCGTGGATGATGAAGTAGATGTAACTGAGGATACGTAAAATGCATTTGAATGAATGAAAGATGCAATTGTTTCGAGGTGACAATGATGAGGATATCATCAGTAGTAATGCAGCAAGGCTTGAACAAATTCGCGTGGAAAAGGAGTAAAGAAAATGGATAAGGAGTTTATCAAGAAAAACGCTCTCGCAGACAAAGTCAATGATGTTTTTAACATTGGCGACAAATCAACTATCACTGCTGAGGATAACGATACAGTCGATGGGACCGCATATAGTTATTCTGTGGTACCTCCGAGTGTTGATGATGGTTTCGGACACCGGGTGGATGTTAGGGGCGGAACATTTCTCGGCGGACCGGCGAATGATGAAATATATGATACAAGGACGTTTTTTGAGGGGGAAGAAGCCGATCTGTTTGGGGGAGGCAAACGATATGAGACTGCTGATGCGCTGGATTCCAAACCGACAACACTGACAGTGTTGCTTCGGGAATCATCCAGTGGCATTGCCCCGAGTGCACTCCGTGGTTCGATCAAATACCCTAATGTCAGGTATGATATCGACAAAACTTCATTGTTTATTAATAATACTACTTCTGCTGCAGACATTAGACAGAGGAATGTTGGGGATTGCTATTTCCTCGCAGCAATTTTGTCAATAATACAGAAAGATCCGCAGTTTTTCACGCGGAAGATGTCGCTCAACAACAACACTGTTTCAACGACGTTCTATCATCAGACGGGAACAATTTTTAACCGAAGGTGGACACCAGTTGTAGTCAATACACCTTACGGGATTGCTCATCGTAATGGCGAAAAAATAGGATCAGATTATCGGATTTCAGAGGATTACAAGTCCAAGTGGTATGCAAAATTTGAGAACACGGTGTTGAGCGTGAATCAGGATAATTATTATCAGGCAGCTCTTTGGGTGAATTGTATTGAACAAGCATTTACGGTTTTTGCCGCCAACTACGGGAAATATGGCAAAGGCAAGGATTGGTTTGATAGCAATGAGCGTTATGAACGCATTACAGGAGGTTTTGAGGGAGATTGTTTGCATATCTTTTATGGTGATAATGCATCTGACAAGGATATGACAAACCTTGCCGAACCATCAGACAGACGTAATATTCTTGATGATAACAAATCTATTCTTAGAAATCTCCTTAAATTCAAACAATCCCTGAATGACACCCAGAATAATGTTCACATGTTTGCGTCCACTACGAGTGATCAGGCCTTGGAAAGAGTTCAATACCATTCCAAGAGAGCCCTGGATGAATTCAATACAAGATTTGACGCAATTAAATCAAGCTCGGCAGATGATGATAAGGCTATGGTTCCCGAACTGATTAAGGCAAAAAATTGTCTTGAAAGGATTGAACGTTGTTCTCGCGATTATAATGCAAGTCCCAGAACTGGGTTTATTTTTACAAGAAATAATCCACTTTATCGGGAAGGTGAAACACAAAAAATGTATAAGGAACGAATGAATAATGAAATGAACGAAGCTGTTAAAGAACTTAGTCTGAATCCTACGTTTCAAAATCTTAATCTGTCATCCTATTATGATTTGAAAGTAACGGTGGCTGGTCAGGTCCAGATTAAACGTCAGAATATCACAATCCTTACGGGACATGCCTATAACATTGAAGATGTTGATTTCGTTGATATTAATGGCCAATCGTTGAATAACAAAACGGTGAATGATGTAATTTCAAACGCAGATATCGAATTATCGACTGTAACGCTTGAGAACCCTCATGGTACCACAAAAATGGTTTATAACGGAGAACAAGAAGAAAAATTGGCAAGTGGTCGGTTTAATATGAAATTGCATGAATTTCTTGTTGGCGTCGGCAGAGTCCAAATGGCTACATCTACGAATTCATAATCGTCACTCTGATTGAGGCGTATATGTTTTGCTTGGTTCATAACAATTTCATGCTCTCCCATCGGCAATCGGCGATATGTGGATTGTTGACGGTGGTATGGCTCTCTTTTGGTTTTGCACTGACTGCATGTATGAGAGAACAAACCGCTGTTCACGTTGAGACACAACATAACCCCAAGGAACAATCTATGGATAGTAACAATATGCATACATCTTCTGAACTCTGTGCCAAAACTCATTTTCATGATGGTTATGAAGACGAAATTATAATTTGTGCACTGCGTAATGAAGATGTCGATAAGATGCATCGGTTATACAATGAAGCGGTAGAAGCGCTTCATAATGTTAAATTTGATTCTGAAGAGGAAATGATTAGCGGAATGCGTAATGCAAAACCAAAATTCCACGTTGTCTATCCAATTAGGTCTTTGGATGATATCAAACAGTTGGAACTTGATTATCGAAGTTTTGTGCCCTACGCGACATCGTTTGAAGTTCAGTTCGTAAATGATATGCTTTTTACGAAAGGTTCTGCTGTAAATAATGGAGATAAACGGATTCATTTGCGCGCAAAAGGTAATGTCGCATATCGACGACTGATTTTTTCAGGCCAAACGCCTAACCCAACCTCTGTGGAACGATTGTTTATCAATGTTAATGCCGATACAGTCGTTGTACACAATCTCAAATTTATCCACCATTCTCCTGCGTCTGCGATTTCTGCGGATGTTACTCGTGGTTTTATTGCAGATTCTGTTGTTTTTGAAAATTCAGAAGAAATTGATGAACAAATGCAGTTTGCTGCTGAGCCATTGATTGTAACATTCTCTACTGAAAACAGACCATATGATGTTGAAATTTCGAATTCTGTCTTTAGAAATAATCATTCAGACGGTTTACTCGGGGTTGATGTAAGGTATTTACACCCTGTAAGAAATATTATACTACGCAATAACAACATTCTTGATAATGCCGGCTCTTTTGACATAGCAGCATCTGAGTCTGCATTGATTGAACGTTGTACGATTTCACAGCTTAGTGTTGCAGCTCTCAGTCTTAATAATCCCAATACGAAAGTAACGATTCGGGATTCAAAACTTGATGGGTATGTTTTTAAATTTTTTCCGTCTCTTGAGTATGGCAATTCTAAGCCGGAATCTGTCCAACGTATCAATAACAGCGAGACGATTGGTACGCGTTATTATGGTTTGGAATAATAGATATATTTGGGGTGATGCCTCGTATTTATCCGATTGGAGTTTGGTTTGAATATGTCTGGTATTAAAGAAGTGGTTTTTCAATATACATTGTCAATTCTCGGTCAATGGTTGCACCGTGTGACCCAGAATGGCTGGATTCAGATTCAACAGTCAGCTGATTTCGCTGGATGGTCAAGTGAATCGAGCGCTTTGCTTGACCAGGTCAACCACAATTTGTGTTCCAGCAAGAGAACAGAGCCCCAATGGCATGGTATGACTTATGAGGATTTTTGGAATCAGATCCTGCAATTATCGAATGATCCGCTCTATGCGCGCTGGATATCGCTTGAAAAACAACTCAATTTGTCTCATGAAGAAATAAGTGTCCTAGTACTTTTGGTAACTATCCAATTTGATCAACACGTTCTGCGTGTTTTGCGGCTTGCAATGGCCGAAGCCAGTCCAAATCTGCCGCGGTGGGGTTTTATTATTCGTATGCTGGCAGCTGATGAGGAACATGTGCGATCTTTTGCTGACTTGTTCAATCCTGATAAATCCATTCTTTTTAGAGAATGCATATTAAGACTTGTTCCTCCTTCTTATTCCAATCTCGCTGAGGCCATGATGTATGTCGATAAGCGAGTTGCAGATTATTTGTATGGAATTGATATTGGGTACCGCGAATTTTATCCAGCTGTGGATTTGAACGGCTTTGATGTTCAAATTCGATCTCAGATTGAGCGTATGCAGAGTCGATCTGATGATATGCATTTTTCTATCCACGGCTCAAAAGGAAGTGGTCGTCTGCATGTATGTCGCGGGCTCGCTGATTCATTGAAATATGATGGGATATGGGCTCTAGATCTTAGTATGTCATTAAGCTATGATGACGCTATGATGCGTGTGCAACACGCTCGAGCCATGGCTACGCTCCATCACGCTATGATAGTTGTTACAGCTATTCCTAAGGCAATGGAGAGATGGGATGAAGCCATGCATATTGTTTCGTGTAAATTGCATGAATCAATTCAGCCTGTTGTGTGGATTTTATCTGGCGATACTCCTTACTGGCTGGAAATTGCGCCAGACAGGCATATTCATATTCCAATGCCCACACGTAGTCAGCGCGAAGATTATTGGATTAGCGCTATTCCAAGAACGCTGTCAGTTAAATGGATTCAGCAGCTGGCTGGACAGTTTATCTTAACAAAAGGTCAAATAGACGATGCTATCCGTTCTGTAGATAGTTACGATGGCCTTGATGATGAGACTTATTATCAACGGCTATCCGCTTGTTCCAGAGCTCTTTCTCAGGAAGGTCTTGGGCGTTTGGCGGTTCCGGAGCCTGCTCGCGTTTCTTTCGATCAGCTCATTGTTTCTAATGAATGCGAAACTGCTTTAAAAGACCTGCTCATGTATGCTCGCCATCGCAAAGAATTGGCTAAAAATTGGGGGTTCGATCGTTCAATGGCTTATGGTCTTGGACTGTCAGCGCTATTTTCTGGCCCTCCCGGCACGGGTAAGACATTCGCAGCCCAGGTGGTTGCGACTGAACTGCAGCTTGAACTCTATCGAGTCGATCTTTCTCAAATTGTCTCGAAATATGTCGGTGAGACCGAAAAACACCTGTCTGAGTTATTTAATGCAGCTGAGCAGGGTGATATCATGTTGCTGTTTGATGAGGCTGATTCAATTTTTGGGAAGCGAACTGATGTGAAGTCTAGTGTTGATCGGTACGCTAACCTGGAAATTAATTATTTGTTGCAGCGTCTTGAACGGTTTGCAGGCGTGAGTATACTGACATCCAATTTTGATTCAGCTATCGATGAGGCTTTTATGCGTCGTATTCGTTTTAAAGTGCCATTTGATTTACCCGACGAGCGCGCCAGATTTGTTCTTTGGAAAAAGTTTTTATCGTCTTCAATACCACGCTCAGATGATGTTAATTTAAATTCGATGGCTGAGGTTTTCGAGCTATCTGGTGGCCATATTAAAGAAGCTGTATTACGGGCTGCTTCTATTGCATATGGTTCAACTCCAAAATTGGTAACTCAGGATCTGTTGATACGATCTGCTCAGCTTGAGTATAAAAAAATCGGAAAACTCGCGCCAAAGCTTAGTACTAATGACCGGTATGATACGCATGCAAGATGGAAATAGGATAGAGAACTGAAATGGTCAGATTATCATATCATTCGTGTATGGTAACTGGATCGGCTATGGTTTCGTCATTTAAACAAATAACGCGGCAAGGAACACAAATATGAATAATAATAGAATCGTCACAATCATTGCTTTTGTCAG
>CAMKRB010000219.1 GCA_946415045.1 uncultured Myxococcales bacterium | reverse complement strand
ATTCATTGATGATAAATGTATTATTGGAAGCAGACCGATCCAAAAATCCTACAATTCCGCCGCCATACATTGCGGCATTTACGCCTTCTGAAGAATGCTGTAAAATGTTTGAATTCTGAACCGTGATACCGGATCCGGAACCTACTACGCCACCGACAGCATACATTGCACGCAGCTCATCGTTCTTAAATTCTGTATCATCAATAGTAAGATCAGTCGCATAACCAGCAAAGCCGCCAACAAACCAGCCATCTACGTTGATCGATGTGTTTATTGAATATTCATCCGCTGACACATGCCTGCCGTTTCCAACGACACCGCCAATCAGCTCATTATCCTCCCCTTCGTTCAGCGCAATGTGAACATCCACATCACCGGAATACAAGGACAAATTCTCAGCTTCTCCAACGATGCCGCCGACATTGCTTCCCCGCATATCGAAAATGCTGACATCTGCAATAGACAGCTTTGAGATTGAGGTATTGGTCAGCATACCACCAACACCCCCCAGATACTTCTCTATCGTGCAGTAATCATCACCTGAAGCATTTGTTGAGATCGTCACCTTATCAATTCTCAGCGAACTCATATACAAAGTATAATAATCGGTTATATGATTGGAACTATACCTGCCGACCAGGCCGCCAAAGTAACGTTCTGCCTTTTCTAACACACAATCATTGCTGCCGGATGATTCGTCATCGGCAATTATCAGATTCACATCATTAATACTATAGTTTTCGATTGAAAAATAGGAATTGTCTGTACCTTGAATCATTCCGATTAAACCACCGACGTTCTGAGCTCCGATCACGTCCACCCTAAATGTTGAGGTGCCGCTGTTATCGAGAGAAGACGGCAGATTGTCATGACTTTTCGCCAATCCAATCAGACCGCCAACATTGCGCTTACCTTTAATTCTGGTGGATCGCTCGCTCGAAGTTGATACACCTTTCAGCTCCAGGATATTCTTGGCAATACCGATGACGCCGCCAACCGCCGACTCTTCTGTTATATTATTGGCTTCGAGAGAAACATCGATACGGAGATCAGCAATATCCATATCGTTTTTGGCGAGTCCAACCAAACCACCGGCGGCGATCGACTCACCAATCACGATATCGTCCTGCGTTTTAGCCGAAACACTTTTGATAGTTGTATCTGTTGCGGTTCCCGCCAAAAGGCCAAAATAATCCGCTTTTTCGATTTTGCCTCCGTGATAGATCAGGTTCAAATCGTCGACATAACTGTTTGTCAAATCCTGAAACAATCCATAGGCTTTTGGATCATCATCGCCGACACCTGCAGGTGCAGCAAATCCCTGATGAATGGTGATGGTTTGCTTGTTGCCAAGCAATATCAGTTCTTTGTATATCGACATTGGCTGCCAGGGTTCATCGATATCGATATTATCAATCAGAACAAAAGCATCCAGCTCGTTATTTGGACTGCCAATTTTTTTGAATGAATCCAAAGACCCCACACAATAAGCTTTGATCCATCTTCCCCCAAGCTGAATCTGAGTGGTCTCACCATCGTTGCACTGGATGGTTGAAACGCATTCGCTGTCTACGCACGACTGCATACTGCTGCATTTGTTGTTGCAGCTGCCGCAATGATTTCGATCCGCTCTGAGGTCAACCAGAATATCGTTATATTCATCGCTGCACAGCTTGAATCCTTTGCAATAATCATCCTCATGCTTATCGAAATGCTTTCGCACATACTGACCATTCTCACAAATATGAACGACAGTATAATCCTTATCACAATAGATTGGTGAAGTATCCTGATTGCATTCTCCGCAATGCCCATAAACAAGGCTATCGAAATCATTCATCAGTTCCTGCGGCAGCACAACTGAGGCGGCATCGCGAATCAAAGCCGGCGAAACCGGGTCTATGGAGAAATCGTTAAAGCAGCTTTTATCCTGTCTCCAGCCACTGTCGTCGCACACATAGATGCTGTTTGTTTTTTTGTCATATAAAGTTCCGGAGCAAACACCGTCATCGTCATTATGCTCACAGATATCGCATGGATCAACGCAATCGCGTTTGATGGGATCAAAGCCAAAGTGGCATGTTTTGGAATTCGCCCATCTGGCGCCATTTGCCGAGATTTCACACAACTGCAGCGTACAGGCGCGCGGATCGGTATCGATCTCAGCACACTGGACAGCCCCAAGACCGCAAAGTGCTTTACATGATTTGGATTCGGGATCGAATCCGTGTGCGCAGCTGATGCTGTCGGACCAATGCCAGGTATTGAGTTCGCTGCTGAATTCGCATTGCTGGAATGTGCAGTCGGATTCCGGTGATTCCAGGCAGGATCCCTTCGCATCCCCCTGGCTGCATTCGGATGCACAGGTCTTGCTGCGCACATCAAATCCGTGCGGACATGTGATGTTGTCGCTCCAGTTCAATGCCTGTAATTCCATATCGTATTTACAAATCTGGTAGGAGCATGCGTTATTGGGATTATCAATACATGTGCCCTTGAGCTCATCGGTCGAACAGATCGGAAGGCAGGTGCCATCCTTAAATCCTCTGGGGCACTCGGTTTTCCATAGCCACTCATCATCACTGCAAATGTGAACGGTGCACAGATTCTGGGTTTCCATGGCACGGATTTCCACGCAATCATCGCCTGCGTTCGCGCAATAACAGGATTCGGGACAGGTTCCCTGCGCATCGATCTGGCAATTGGCAAGGCAGTCTTCTGTATTGTATACCTGATAGACACAAACCATATCGTCATCGTGGCACAGAGGGAGGCCGCAGCCGCTGATCCACAGCAACGAGGCAATTGCAGGAATACCTGTAATTGATTTGAATACAGAACGCCGAATGGACAGATATATTGCTGAGCGTTTCATAAAGGCTCCATACAGAGGGGGCATCACATGAATGCGCGGGCGTATTGCGCAGCAATAGACCGCGCCGCAAGGCGTATCGCGCAACAGCGCGATAGCCGCGAACTAAAAATATACTACACGACGTTAATCATTGAAAGCATCACTTGCAAGATGCTGCGGAGAATGAACCCATTGCGCGGGCTGTGGCGGACAATCGAACGTTTTTGTGCGCATGCCGCGGGCACTGAGAACGCTTTCGCGACGTGCGGCTTTGGCAGTATCGACGGCTTTTTGGCCGATGCGGGAAGCGCGGTATATCAACTGGCAGGCGACCGGAAGCAGGGACAATTCGAGGGCGGGCCAGGGATTGTCTTCGGCAGGCGAAGGCGGCGCAACAGGTTCTTGCCGTGGTTGGCGCAGATTCTCGAAGATACTCAGTGTTTTGTCGCGTCCGAGCTGTTCACACATCATCGTCTGAAGCATCGGAAGCGCTTCGCGTGGCATGCGAGCCATCAGCCCAATCAGAATCTGACGCGTAAAAGCATTATCGGTTCCGAGATACGGCATGACTGTGTTCACCGCTTCATCGTATGCCTGCATTTCAGCGAGCAATTCAGTGTGAAGCGAGAGTGCATCGTTGAGGATTTTGGTAATATTTTTCAGTTTTCGCTCGACTCGCCCGAGCGTCTGCACGGCCACCGGCGGATTGTCGATCTGACAAAGTGCCTCGAGATATGCGAGTTCTGGCGCATCCGGAGCCATTTGAGCGATTTTCAGATAGAAATCGTACAAGCGATCGAGATGCGACGTATCGCGGCGCTTTGAAATTGCCAGAATCCAGCATTCGCGGGCTTCCGGTGAATTTACAAGCGCCTGTGCTGCGGTATCTGAATCGGGCAAAGCCGCATCAAACCAGCACAAGGCAGCCTCTGAAACCGTCTGTGCATCGCCGTAATTCAGGGCGAGTTCGAGCAATGCGGGCTCGACAACCGGATTTCGCATTGCCCGGGCAAGTGCGGAGCGGCCAAGCCGGTGTTTGACATATAAAACCGCATGTTTCCAGAACGAGGACTCAACCGCACAATCAGATGAAAACAGCGGCATCCGTGAAACCTGCGGTGATTCGGAGGCACGTTCGATTGCGTGAACCGCAATGCCATATTTATCGAGTTCAATCGCGCATTCGGCCATTAACAGCCAGATGACCGGTGATTCGCCGTCATTTGCCAGAAACTGTTCCAGAGTGCTGTGAGCCTGTTCGGATGCCCCGATGGAGCGCATCGCCTGGATGGTGATGTATTTGCTGAGGGTCGCGAGGTGATACTTTAAGAAAGTTCGTATCGTATTGTGCTGATTTCGCAGCCAGAAAGAGGCCCACTCGGGATCGTCGCTTTCGCGCCGGCGCAGCGCAGTGAGCAGCGTGCGGAGATCTTCGTCATCTGCAGCGACGTCAGGTTTCTGATGATGCAGCCATGCTGCGATATCACGGCAATTGTTGGATTCAGCGCGCAGCCAGGCACCCAAATCCTTCTCATCGGGGACGACGCGCTGCATGCCGCCCAGCTTACCGGCCATAATCATAAAAATGGCATGCCGTCTGGGTTCCGTCGCATTTTTATACAATTCATAAACCCAGGCAACGGGGGAATGCATCACGGAAGATATGAGCATTCTGGCGGCATTTTCCGGTTCCGTCGAATCGAAAGACAAACGGTGTGCGGGCGTCCAGGTTGCATCTGTTTTGAAAGATGCGAGGTGATCATCGGAAAACAGCAGATAATCATGCAGCTCGTCGTAGGAAAGCAGCGCAAATCCATTGAATTCCGGTGCAATACGATGCCATCTTTGTGACGAAAGCGCTGCACTGCTGCACGGTATGAGTGCAGTGATGATATCCGCGATTTGACGGCGGATGTGTGCGTCATAGGGCAACGCATGGCATGAAGCCATCAGGCGTTCGAAGTCCGGATTTTTCGCAAGCAGGCTGAGTCCGGAGGCAGCGATCTGAATCGACGCAAGCGGCAGGACCGATTGGCTGTTGTCGTCGATCGTGACGCAATCGATTAGAATCTGAGCAATTTCAGCTGCCGGCGCAGCAATTCCGGACACACCGGCGCTGCGGTATTTGCGCAGACAATCGGTGATTCTGGATGCAAGCTGCAGTGGATCAACCGAAATGGCACCGATGCGGGCGAAACAAGTCTGGAGCGTGACGAGTTCGAAATCAGGCCGATTCTTGTCGGGAACAACCGCAGCATCCAATGCGCCTGCGGACTGAATCGCCAGGGCAATGGTTTCTTCGGCGGTCAGTTGTGACACCATTTCGGGATCCGGATACATATTGTCGCCCTTCGCCTAAAAAAACAGCCATGTCCTTTCGGTGCATGGCTGATCTTGATGATGCGCAGAATGAATTAACCGCGATAGGTGAATGTGAAGTGAAATTCACAGATATTGAACTGATCACCTTCTTCGATGCGTTTTGTATCGATGCGGTTGCCTTTGTATTCGATGCCGTTTGTGGAATCGAGATCTTTGATATAATAAGCGCCATTCTTAAAGATGACAGCGCAGTGTTTTCGTGAGACGTTGCCGTCGCGGATGACGAGATCGGCGAGCTGTGAAGAACGGCCGATAATATATTTATCTTTTTCGACGACGTACCGCTGATTGGCGAAAAGGATATAAAGCGGGGGCTGAGCGCCTGTAAAATTGCTGCGATTATTCTGTGGATTCTGGCGCTGAGCCGGATAGGGCTGCTGCGGTGCCGTAAGAGAAGCGAGCACCATGGGCTGCGGCTGACCGCTTTTATTAAGGGCTTCAGAGACGGGTTCTTCGAAAATTGAAGGCGGTCTGCGGTAATTGCCCGCCGGTGTCGGGGGCGGCACTCGCTGTCCCTGGAGCTGCTGCGATGGTTTGGGCGATGACGGCGGCTGACTGCCCGGCCCATAGGACTGGGAATTGGCAACCGGCGCGCGTCCGTAATTGTTCTGAGGCTGCATCTGCCGCTGCTGCATGTGACTCGCTATGGGCTGATGACCATAGGCCTGCGGGTTCTGGGCTGGCGAAGCCTCGACCTGATTGTAGGGCTGCCTCCCATACACATTCTGATCGCCTCCGCCAAACTGATTCTGAGTCGTCAGAAAATTGGACATGGCTTCGTTGAGCAACGCATCCAGCGTTGTTCCCCGGCGCGCAGCAAGCTCTGAAAACGCCTGCCAAAGATCATCACGGCAGAAAAAAGCCCGTCTTGTTGAAGAATTATCCATTATCTCCCCACACAAAGCATTATCCTGAGCGTTCTGGCCAAATACCGTTCCAAATCACCCATTCTTCATTTTACCATATCGCATTGAGACTGGTTGTGCAACGATGTTTAAATCTGAACTATAAATAATGGGCTGCATAAAATGAAAATTCGCGCCGTATTCTGCAAGAATAGGCGCGAACGGCGATCGTATCGGGCGCAGGCCCGATAGAGCGCCCACTCCGATCAAAACCAGAACTACAGTGCGTAATCAAGCGAATAACCACTCTCTTCCTTGATCGAAGAGAAGATGAGAAACGTTTCCTGACGCTGAAGCCCGGGAAGTTTCGAAAGCGTGTTTTTAATGAGCGTAGCGAGGTGATCGATGTCACGAAGCACGACGTGAAGCACATAATCGTAGCGCCCCGTAATGTGATAG
>CAMKRB010000218.1 GCA_946415045.1 uncultured Myxococcales bacterium | reverse complement strand
CGGAGATTGTGAATGCAATCTCGGATGTGCTATGATCAGGTGTGGGCTGTGGCCATTTGCGCAAGCATGAGAAGTGTTTGTCAATCAATGCGCGGCATTGAAAAAATAGATGCGTCGATACATCAGATAGGATGACAGATGACAAAGATAGAAAGCGATCGGTTGGTTCTCTATCCGATAAGTGATACTGAACTGAGAAAACTTATAGATAATGAACCGGAATCCGAATTAAAACAGGCGTATTCCGAGATGTTGCAGGGATGCATTGAACATCCGGAACAACGAATATGGTATACAGTATGGTATATTGAGCTTAAAAATCAGCCCGGTACGATTGTCGGCGATTTGAGTTTTAAGGGGCTGAATGCAGATGGTATGGTCGAAATCGGCTATGGTCTGAGAAATGGGTTTTGCAAGAATGGCTATATGACCGAAGCCGTAAGGACGATTTGTGAATGGGCTGTATCTCAGGAAGGCGTGACCAGAATCGAAGCTGAAACGACTGCGGAAAACAGGGAATCGCAACGCGTGTTGTATTCTGCAGGCTTTATTCCGACCGGAGAATGCGGTGCTGAAGGTCCGCGGTTTATTTATAATTATTGTGACAGCGTGCAAAAATTATATAAGGTACTGGAAATAGAACCCACGGGATCTGGCTATGATTTAAAGAAACAGTTTTTGATCGATGGTAAAATTCGGTATTTGTATTATTCCGAAATGCCCGATCGCTGTTATATCCGTGGATGGAGTATAAGTGAAATCAGCGAGTCGAATTATCATGAGAACAAGAATGATCCGGTCATTCGATACATCGGGTCAGTTTCCGGAGACAATGATCGACGCGCAAATTTTGCCGTATATCGTGCATTGAAAGATGGATTGTTTATCAAATCGAATTGGGACTATAATTATGGTGATATTTATCTTGTAAAGGATTTGGGGATAAAGAAACCATTGCTGAATTATGAAAACATTAACAACGACTATTATGAAGTAAAACTCATAGATGATTCTACGCGTTTTCTTTGCCGCGATTTCGGTTTTATACGAATACTTGGAACGTCGTATGTGAATGTCGTTTCCTGGTATGAGATTAGTGAAGATACCTATCTTGCGCGTGATAATGCCCCTAAAGGTATTCCGCAATATATCCGGTTTTTGGGAAGAATCCCCAGTCCATCGAATTATAGCAGTGACTGGGATGAGAAAGAAAAAACAGCGTTGTATAAAGCGCTGACTTCGGATGTATCGATTTATCCTTATGTGAGTGATAACAATATTGTATTAAAACCGGGACAATGTGCGCTGCATGAGCCTTTTGAAATATCTGAAAGTGTTTGTGATCATGACAGCAACGACAAATACTACTATTCAATCTGGAAAGTTCTTCTCGATGGCAAAGATATCGTCTATCTTTTGTTGATTCAGTCCAAAGAAGGAGATAAATCAGTAAAGGTCTACGAGATTGGTGACAACCTGCTGAAAAATGAATATATTTGTTATTACAAGACCGGTAGTTCCGGTTTTCATCTTGTATGGGAAATCGACGATAAACCGGACAGAAAGGAAAATATTTTCCGACATTCCAACGTTTATCATTACCAGATTGCTAGTGATCCGAAATATGGCGGTATTCCGCTGAATGAAGACCTGAACGCGCCTGTTGAATATATTCGTTTGGTTTGTACATTGCCGGATACACCGGATGTTTTTTCGGAAGCGTTTTGCAAGTCTATGTATCATGCGCTGAGAAACAGTGAGGCATGATGCACTGGATTAGGGCTTGCTGACGCTCTCTATCCACACATGCGCAGCAAGGATATGTGGCTTCTATCCCTTTTGGCAGTGGGCTTTGGGTATCGTCTGATACAGATAAAGCGGCGTATTGGCGCGCGCAGCGAGGCCAATAGCCGCTTTGGCGAGCCGTATGCCCGCAGGGCATAGGCGAGCGCACGGCGTATCGGGCAACAGCCCGATAGCCGGGCCACCAGCAGATGTGAAATAGGTGGTGTCAGGCGTTGCTGGTGTGGTCGTCATCCCCGGATTCGATGGTGCGGGAGAAGGCGCATTTGGGGCAGACATGGGCGGTTCCGCGGCCGCGATGGATGATTTCGAGACGGCCTTCGTGGCAGTTGGGGCAGTCTTCGTTTGTGGGCTCGTTCCAGCTGACGAAATCGCAGTCGGGGTAGCGGTTGCAGCCGTAAAATACTTTGCCTTTTTTGGAGCGTTTCTGGACGATTTTCCCGGTTTTGCAGTTGGGGCAGGAGACGTTGAGCGCGAGTGCCTCGGTGTGTTTGCATTTGGGGTAGGCAGAGCATGCGAGGAATTTACCGAAACGGCCAGTGCGAACGATCATGGGGCTGCCGCAGTCCGGGCAGGTGCCGGCGTATTCGATCACCTTTTCCTGCGGGACGATTTTGCCGTCGGGTTCGCGCGTGAATTCCATCGTATTTTTGCATGTGGGGTAGTTGGAACAGGCGAGGAAGTGGCCGTTTTTTCCCCACTTGATGATCATGGGTGAGCCGCATTTTTCGCAAACGAGATCGGTGGCTTCGGATTCGCGTTTGACGTTTCGCATCGAGGTGCTGGCGTTTTCGAGAGCCTTTTCGAAGGGGCCGTAGAAATCGCTGAGCGTCTGTCGCCACGACTGTTCGCCGGCGGCGATCACCTCGAGTTTGTCTTCCATTTCCTTGGTGTATTCGACTTCGAGAATGTCCGGGAAGCTCTGGATGAGGAGGTCTGTGACGAGTTCGCCGAGTTCGGTTGGATGGAACGTATCCTTGACTTTTTCGACGTATCCTTTGGACTGGATGTTGACGACGGTCGTCGTGATCGTCGATGGGCGGCCAATACCGCGATCCTTGAGTTCCTTGATGAATGAGGCTTCGGTGTAGCGGCGCGGCGGCTGCGTGAATTGCTGGGATTTGTCGATGTTCATGCAGTTAAGCGTTTCGCCTTCGTGAACTTCGGGGAGCTGGATTTCGGGATTGTCGTTTGCGTTATCTTCGTTGTTTTTGTCGGCGTTTTTGGCTAAAGCGCGTTTGAATCCGGGGAATTTGGGGACGGAACCTGCGACGCGATAGGAGAGATCACCATTTTGAATGACGACGGTCGTGACATCCGAAACGGCAGGCGCCATTTGTGAAGCGACAAACCGGCGCCAGATCAGGTCGTAGAGGCGATACTGGTCGCGCGTGAGATAGGGTTTGACGGATTCGGGTGTGCGGTTGACATCGGTGGGACGGATGGCTTCGTGTGCATCCTGAATTTTGACCGCATTTTTTTTGCTTTTGCTGTTTTCGGCTTTTTCGTGATGAATCGGCTTTTTGGGAAGATAATCCGCGCCATAATTTTTGCCGATATAGTCGCGGCACGAGGCGATGGCTTCGTCGGAAACGCGGACCGAATCGGTTCGGATGTAGGTGATGAGACCGACAGGACCGTCGGCAATATCGATGGATTCGAAGAGTTTTTGAGCAATTCCCGAGGTCGTTTTGGATGAGAACCCAAGCTGACTGGATGCGGTGCGCAGCAGATCGGCTGTTGAGAACGGGGGATTTGTTTTGGATTCGCGGCGCTCTTTCTCAACACTTGCAACGACAAAAGGCGCATTTTTAGAGCGGTTGACGATATCGTCGGCATCTTTTTCGGATTTGATGATGCCTTTGGGATGGTATTTTTCGACGGAGGCCTGGTCGGTATAAATCGTCTGTTTGCCATCGCGAATCAGATTGGCCTGGAGGGTTTTGCCGTCTTTGGTGGAGAGCTGGGCCAGGATTTTCCAGAACTCGATCTTTTTGTAATTGCGGATGGCTTTTTCGCGATCGACGATGAGGCGGACAGCGACAGACTGAACGCGGCCGGCAGAGAGTCCGCGTTTGACTTTGTCCCACAGAATCGGGCTGATCTGATATCCAACCAGACGATCGAGCACGCGGCGTGCCTGCTGGCTGTCGTATTTGTTGTGATCGATGGTTGTGGGATGTGCGATCTCGTTGAGAATCGCATTTTTGCTGATCTCCTGAGGCAGGATGCGCAGAATCTGCGGGTGATTCTTGAGGGATTTGATCACCTCGGCGATGTGGAATGCAATGGCTTCTCCCTCGCGGTCGGGATCGGTTGCGAGGTAGACGACGTCGGCATCGGCTGCACATTTCTTAATTTCGGCGATTTCCTTCGTCTTTTTGGGGATCGTGACGTACTTGGGTTCGAACCCGTGTTCGATATCGATGCCCAGCGATTTTGGAGGCAGATCCTTGATGTGACCGCAGCTGGCGATCACTTTGAAGTCCTTGCCCAGGAAGCTCTCATAAGCCTTAATTTTATTTGGAGATTCAAGAATTATCAGTGATTTTGTCATATTTTGGACCTTTTGGGGGTACAGAATCGGACGAAAGCGGCCAAAAGCCGGAGGCGGTTTACTTCATTAAATGGGAAAGTTCAAACCGTGGACACCGAAATTTGTGAGGCGAGTGTCGGGAATGCGTTGCTACATCTATGTCTGGTTAAAAAATAAAAAATAAAGGTGACAAAAAAGCTATTCCATCGCATCCGTGATATCATAAGAAATGGGTGTGTGTGTTGCACCCGAAACACAGTCATTTGGGAACGATTAGGGTAATTCATGGACCAAATACGCAATACGATGAATCAGTTGCTGCTGCTGATGGTAAAGCAGGAAGCCAGTGATCTTCACATATCGAGCAAGAGTCCGCCGGAGCTTCGGATCGACGGAGAGCTGGTGCCGTTGAAATCGGATCCGCTCACACCGGCGCAGACGAAGGCGCTGTGCATGAGCCTGCTCAGTGAGGAACAGCGCAGGAAATTTGAACAGGACAACGAGATCGATTTTTCGTTTGGAATCGAAAATGTCGCGCGTTTCCGAGGCAACATTTATATGCAGCGGGGCAATGTATCCGGTGCATTCCGTCTGATTCCCGTGAAGATCCGCACGTTTGAGGAACTGAATCTGCCGCCGATTATGCGCGAGATGTCCGAACTTCCGCGCGGCCTGGTGCTGATTACAGGACAGACGGGATCCGGTAAATCGACGACGCTTGCGACGCTCATCGATCACATCAACCGAACATTTAAAAAGCACATCATTACAGTCGAAGACCCGATTGAATACATGCATCAGAACCGTTTGTCCCTGGTGAACCAGCGCGAGGTTGGCAGCGATACAGAGAGCTTCCATACGGCCATGCGCTATTTGCTGCGACAGGATCCCGACGTGGTGCTCATCGGTGAGCTTCGTGACAAGGATTCTATTGAAACCGCATTAACGCTGGCTGAAACGGGACACCTGGTGCTCTCGACGCTGCATACCAACAGCTGCGCCCAGACCATCAATCGTATCATCGACGTTTTCCCTGCAGGTCAGCAGGATCAGATTCGCACGCAGCTTTCATTCGTGCTCGAAGGCGTCGTGTGTCAGCAGCTGCTGCTGCGCGCCAGCGGCAAAGGGCGGGTTGTTGCACTTGAAATCATGCGGCTCAATGCCGGTATCCGTAATCTCATCCGCGAAGACAAGGTGCACATGATCTATTCCGCGATGCAGCTCAACCGCACCAAAACCGGTATGTGCACCATGAACCAGTCGCTTGCCGATCTATGCATTAACCACATGATTACTGCCGAAGAGGCACTTTCTCATTCAAGCGACGTGACAGAACTCCGGCAGCTCCTTGGCATGTCGAGTTAATCCGGATAATCAGGAGTTTATATGCCAACATTTGCATACAAAGCCAAAATCAAATCCAACGGCGCGACAAGCCGGGGCGAAATTGATGCGCCATCTCAGGATGCGGCCATGCAGCGATTGCAGAGCAATGGCCTGGAGGTACAAAGCATCAAGCAGAAAGCCGATGGTGGTGGCCTGGCTCTGAAAATGCCTGGTACATCGGGGGTCAGCGGCCGCGATCTCGTTATCTTTTCCCGTCAGCTTTCGACCATGATCGATTCCGGTCTGCCCATTGTTCAGGCGCTCGATTTGCTCGCTTCCCAGGAAGCCAACCCGCATTTCAAAAAAGTGCAGCTGGCCGTGAAAGCCGATGTCGAAACAGGTATGCCCTTTGGTGATGCTCTGCGAAAACACCCAGGCGTATTCAGCCCTCTCTATTGCTCGCTGGTTACTGCCGGCGAAATCGGCGGCGTGCTCGATACCATTCTGCAGCGACTGTGTACGCAGATCGAAAAATCCGAAGCGATGAAGCGAAAAATCAAGAGTTCGCTTACCTATCCTGTTGGAACGCTCGTCGTCGCCGTCGTTATCTGCATCTTCATGTTGTGGAAAGTCATCCCGACATTCCAGGACATGTTCAGCTCCATGGGTGGTCAGCTGCCTTCACTGACGCAGTTTCTGGTCGATGCATCCAACTGGGTATCGTCAAATATCGTCTATATTCTGCTCACCGTGATTGCGGTTCCGACGGCCATCTATTTTGCACTCAAACAGCGGCCAATCAAGCGCGCGGTCGATAGTTTTGCACTGATGGTTCCCGGCGTCGGCGATGTTATCCGCAAATCCGCCGTCGCTTCGTTCAC
>CAMKRB010000217.1 GCA_946415045.1 uncultured Myxococcales bacterium | reverse complement strand
TGATGAACAAAATAGAGAAGAATTGCGTGCGTTGGTCAAGGCCGGTGCTAAAGTCGATAACCCAAATCAAGATGGAATCATTCCGGCGTTTGTCATCAAAGACAAAATCATCCTTCGAGAGCTTATCCAATCCGGAGTAATCGAACCGAAGCTGACTGACGAACGTGACCGCACGCTTTTGCATGTGCTGTCGGAACGAGGCGATGTCGACGCGGACTTTATCCAACAACTCACTGCAGCTGGTGTCGATATCAACGCACGGGATAACCAGGGGAATACACCGCTTGGATTGTATCTTTGTGAGAATAAACCTGATGAAGCGATTATACTGTCATTCATGGAAGCAGGTGCAGACATTTATGCGGCTAATATAAATGGAGATATCCCATTGTTTAAACTGCCACCCGATTTGGTTTTAAAACTCATTGAAAACGGAAAAATCAAATCCGATTTTAAAGATGCACACGGCAATACGCTGATGCATATTTTTGGCCATCACGCCGGATTGGTGAATTACTATATGAAGACTGGCTTCGATTTTTTGTCTAAAAATGACAAAGGCGAAATGCCCGTCTTTAATATGGACGCAGGCACTGTGCTTGAACTGCTCAAAGCCAAGAAAATTTCACCAGTCATTCGTACAAACGATGGCAAAACGCTTTTACATATCTATGGCACCCATGAAGAATTGGCCAAATACCTCATCGACGCAGGTCTCGACATCAACGCAAAAGATAACGGTGGAAACACGGTACTCCATGATAAACACCTGAGTCTTACAACTGTACAGCAGCTCGTTAAACTCGGAGCCAATATCAATGTGCAAAACAAAAACGGCGAAACGCCATTGATGATATTATGTGATGATAATAAACAGAAGGGATCAATTTCAGATTTGAAATGTACACAAAAAATGATGGAACTTGGCGCAGATGTTAAGATTAGGGACGCCAATGGCGATGATTATGTGATGCGGCGCTTGATTCATTTGAAATCTGATGACCGGGATTATGATTTATCTCTGTTTTATCAACGTGATACAGATGAAATCCTCGAGCATCTGCATTCTGCCATTGACTACAAATTTACAAAGATTTCCAAACACTTTTCAAAGGTTTTCTTCGAGAAATTGATCTATGCAATAGAATATACCGAGAGAGATGGATGCAGTGCCACGATTGATGAAGTACACGATGTAGGACGACGATTGGAAAAATTGATTCCCCAACTGATAGAGGCGGGTTTGGATGTCCATCAGGAGGATGTTGACACGAGCGATCATTTAGGTGCTGGCAATACCTATCTATTCTACGACTTACCACTGGCTTTTGAATCACTCATTAAAGCCGGGCTCAATGTGAATGCTAAGAACAAGCGAGGTCAGACACCTTTGCATCAACATCTTGGACCGGAAATGATGAAAGCGTTGATAAAGGCTGGTGCGAATGTGAATGCAAAGGATGCTCAAGGCCGCACGCCTTTGTTTTATAACATTCAGAGAGAACAAATGGACACATGTGACTATTTCCAAGTGTTAAATAAGGAAGTTGCGGACTTTCTTTTGGAAGCTGGGGCAAATATCAATGAAAAGGACAAGGATGGCCGCACGGTTTTATTTTATATCGAGAATGATATTGAATACACTCCAGGTGCAACGCTCGAATACCTTGCTGAACACGGCATCGATCTGAATGCCGTGGACAACGAGGGGAAAACTGCATTATTCGCGTTGCCGCCGACTGCATTTTTTATATATGAAGAATCTGCTTGCCAAACATACAAATCGTTTATTCAAAATGGTGGTAAACTCAATGTCAAAGATAAATTTGGACGAAACGTCCTGTTCTATAAACCACAACTGGTAAAGTGTTTTAAAGAAATTGCGGCCAGAAATCCATCCATGCAACTGGACATCAAAGCACTCGTCAACGAACCGGACAACGATGGCGTCAAACCGTTGATGAATATGCGCAAAGGCACTTTTATAAGCCCAAATCAATATCACTTTGGTGGGATAAGTACAGGTCTCAGGGATTACTCAGAGGTTGTGCAATCCTTGATCGAATTGGGCGCAGATATCGGCTGCGGTCTGGGCGGCACTTTGTCCGAGGATATGTGTGTATGCGGTAATCTCCGATACAGCCAGGCCGAAGCTTCACAATGGACATGTCTTGGCGATCTGCTGAGATGTCTGCAACATGACGGATGTTCGTTATTTGGAAAGAAATACCCTGTGGCTACAGACTTGTGCGATGCTGGCAAATCAGCTATCAATGGCTATTCATGTTCGGAACGCTGGAAGTGTGATGCAGAATCGTGTGACTGCCACCAAATAGCGATTCACAGCGGCGATATCTGCGTACCTGGCGGTGTGCTGGCATCGAATAACTGTATCTACGAAACACAGGACGATTATAACAACCGCACAAGCAGATGCGACGGCAAAGATATTGCCGATGCGTTCATTGCCAAAGAGGAATCCAACCAAGTCATACTTCCTTTATTAAACGAAGACAAAGTCTTATGTGCTGAATGCAAGAGCGATTATGCTAAAACCTGTCTCACGGATATTCATTCATGCATCAAAGAATGCCCCAAAGGTTCTGTATTTGACATTACTAAGGGTAAATGTAGAAAATATAAAGAGTGCGACGGTGATACAATTCGTGGTTTCAATGACCTTGCAATGATTTCATGTGATTTTGCAGCCCTGCATGGTTATGATTGGAGTTATGGCAATGATGCCAGCTGGAGTCAAATGTTCGATCATTTTGAAGAGGATTGCGCAGAAGATAATGATGAGAATGACGACAAACCAAAGAAAGATAACAAAGATGCCGCCGATGATAATGCGACAGCACCTTCGATGGATAAATCATCAAATATAAATGGGGATATTCCGAAAGGTATGCGTTTGGGACCATGCTATGATACGGTATATTATGGTTATGGTATCCATCCGGCTGCAGGAGATGAAGGTGAAGGAACAGATGGTGGTTATTATAGGATTGGGACCACGTTGAGATGTGTATCCATTAACGGGTGCTCATGTGGTGAATCGACTTGCCAAAAGTATGGTCAATGCATTGACGGCCAATGCCATTACGATGATTTTTATGTGGATTTGATGTGTTATGCAAAAGATAGTTTTGTTGGAGATTGGTATGAAGACGATGAGGTCGATGAGAAATTCCCCATCACAGCAGACAGCAGCGGGAACTGTGCGTGCAATCATACAATACTCAATCCAGGGTTTAACTATAAAAACGAATATCTTTGCTCGCAATATGGCTGGATGTGTATCAAAGAGACCGGATGCAGATGTGGCGAGGTTCAGTGTGAGCCTGGAAGTGTGTGTATTGCACCGGGTGTGTGCTCGCAGCCTGTCGTTGTGTGCAGCGGGAGATTGAATCCACGAGGCGAATGCTGTGAAAACAGTGTTATCGATCGTTTTAATAGATGTTGTGATAATGGCATTAAAGACAAGTACAATTCGTGTTGTGAATCGGGGGTCATAGATAATCAACTCAATTGTTGTAAATCGGGTATTTTGGACAACGAAGGCACTTGTTGCGACAAAAATGAAGGTATTGATAATGAAGGCAAATGCTGTAACAATTAAAACGCTAAACTCTTGGTTGGCGAATGTTGTGATTTTCACAGGGATTCGGACGAATATCGATGCAAGTCTGGTGCAATTTGGAAGTACAGCAGAGAATTAGGTAAATACGAACGGATTTCAAATTCACAAGCCAATCCCTAGGAAATATCTGAATAATTACAAGTTTATCCTATTTTGTATTTTTCAATTTTTAGTTTTTTCGCGGGCGAGACGCCCGCGTCCCCAGGAAGGAGCTGCATTATTCTAAGGTTCCCTAGGGAATGCCAAAGTAATCGCAAATAACGCCGCGTATCCCAACGGGATAGAGGCGTTAAGCGAGCCGTATTGCCGTAGGCAATAGGCGAGTTCCGTGGAACGTCTCAAACATATACAAAACGCCGCGTATCCCAATGGGATAGCGGCGTTAAGCGAGCGTAGGGGCGTGGTCTCTGACCCGCCACAAGCGAGCAATAAAAAACGAAATGCTTGCTAAGGTCGCATTCTTATTGCAGCAATTTACCAAATTGATAAGCAGCTTCCAGCTTTTCTGCTTTGGCCGCAGCCTCCCCGGGCTCTGTAATGCCGCCGCAGAACAACGAACCGGCGAATTCTGCTTTTTCAAAGCAATCAATCCATCCCTTCAAACCACTGACGGCCTTTTCGGGAACATGATGCTCATCTTCGGCAGCTACAGACATCATATAGACTTTTCGGAATTTATAATCTGACGGATAGAGTGGATTCATTCTATCGAGCAGGGTTTTCATCTGCCCGCACATTTCGTAATAGTAAATTGGTGTCACAAATACCAGTGTATCCGCATTTTTTACTTTTTCGGCGATCAGATTCGCATCATCATTGAGTACGCATTTCTGTGTTTTCTGGCACGCCAGACACCCAATACAAAACTTGATATTTTTCCCTTTCAGGCTGACACGTTCCACCTGATGACCGGCATCTTTGGCACCTGCAATCAGTTTTTCGGTCAGAATATCAGAATTGCTTTTAGCGCGCAGACTTGTTGAAATCACGAGTATATTCATGGCGTTCTCCTTTGTGTTATTGTATAATATTACCAGTTTTCGTATCGGATGCCTTTATCGAGGTTAAGTATTTCCTGCATTTCATCGTCGGTTAGCTCAAAATCGAAGATATCGTAGTTTTCTGCAATATGATCGTGATTGGATGACCCGGGAATGGCGATGTATCCGCTCTGAATCTGATATCGCAGAATAATTTGAGGAGCCGTTTTGTGATATTTCTCGGCGATTCGAATGATCGTTTCATTTTGGAACTGTTCCTTTGTATGTCCGCGACCGCCAAGTGGATACCACGATTCCACGACGGTATTGTACTGCTTAAGGTAAGATTTTAAATCCGTGTTCTGATAATAGAGATGATTTTCGTTCTGAACGACTGCAGGTACAATATCTGCGGCTTTTTTCATGCGTTCAAATTCATTGCTCGTATAATAATTGGATATGCCAATCGAACGAACGATTCCTCGCTTTACTGCTTTTGCCAGCGCCTGATAGACTTGTTCGTCGTGTGACCCCGATTGATGGATGAGCATTAAATCAATATATTCCAGCCCAAGTTTTTTAGCAGATTCATCAATGGAATCATCTGGGGAGGAATAATTGCCGGGCATAATTTTGCTCGTCACAAAGACATCTTCGCGTTTGACGATGCCATCATCGATAGCGCGCTTTAAACCTTTGCCGACTCCTTTTTCGTTGCCATAATACTGGGCCGTATCGATGAGTCGGTAACCCGTTTTGATGGCAAAATAGACGCAGTCTTCGGCTTCATCATCCGAAAGCGTCCATGTTCCCAGACCAAGAACCGGCATACGGTATCCACTGTTCAGTTCAACATCACCAATAGCATATTTCATATTATCCTCCTGCGATGCAGATTCTGAGCCATCCGAAGGCGTTTTCCCTGTGTTGGAGTTATTCGTGTCTGTCTGGGTTTCTGTTTCTTCCGTCGGATGGGATGTCTGTGTTTGCTCTGACTGTGTATCTGCCGGCGTTTTAGGTTCAGCCTGCTCATGGCTGCTGCAGGCTGTCAGCGCAAAAACACAAAGGATCAAGACCAAATAGAATAACTGCCTTATCATTGTAACACCTCATCAGGGCTCAGCCCTTTGGCGGGGTCCGGGGCAGAGCCCCAGAAATACATGCAACTGCAATGTTAATGCGCCTCATCCACTTGTTTGATATATCGCGCAGGGACTCCGCCGACAATGGCATTCTCGGGAACATCCTTGGTCACGACTGCCCCTGCGGCAATAATCGCGCCATCTCCAATCGTCACGCCGGGTAATATCGTCACATTCGCACCGACCCAGACATTCTTTCCAATCACGATGGGTTTGGGATACATATCACCGCGGTTTTGCGGATTTTGTGCATGATTCAGGGTCGCCATCACGACGTGATGGCCAATCAGCGAACCGTCGCCAATTGTAATCCCCCCCTGATCCTGAAACTGACAGCAGGCATTGATAAATACATTTTTTCCAATCTTTAGATTCTTGCCGCAATCTGTATAGAATGGCGGAAACAGCCGAAAACTCTCATCCAGCTGGCGCGAAGTAAGTTCGCACATGACTTGATGCAGTTCTTCGGGGGCATGGTATTGGTTATTGATTTTCATCGTGATGGACAATGCTTCCTGGGACAGTTCGCACATTTTAAGATGTACATCAGACCCGGCAACGACGCGTTCACCGCTGTCCATGATTTTTAAAAATTCGTGTAATTCCATAATCGTTTTCATTATAAGAATGTATAAATGATGTAATCGCGAGGCGTATGCGCGCAGCCGGTAGAGACGTTCGGTCGAACGTCTCTCTGGCGAGCACATAGCCGAGCGCAAGAGGGCGTATGCCGCAGGCATAGCCCGAAAAGCGAGCCGTATTTTCTTTGTAGAGACGTGTCGTGACACGTCTCACACAAAGAAAATAGGCGAGTAGA
>CAMKRB010000216.1 GCA_946415045.1 uncultured Myxococcales bacterium | reverse complement strand
CAGGTTCGGCACATTCGGCGGTTCCCGAAGCCTCAGAGCAAACCTTTGGCGCGGTGCATGGCGTATTTTCCCAGGCTTTGTCGGCACTGCAAGTCTGCATCACGCCTTCATGACAGCGTTTTTGATCTGGCTCACAGTCGCCCGCAGGTTCGGCACATTCGGCGGTTCCCGAAGCCTCAGAGCAAACCTTTGGCGCGGTACATGGCGTATTTTCCCAGACTTTGTCGGCGCTGCAAGTCTGCATGACGCCTTCAAAACAGCGCGTTTCCCGGGGCTGGCAATCACCAGCCGGAGCCGGTTCGGGAGATTTCGAATCGCTGTCGTCACACCCGGCCATAGACATCAAAGCAGCAAGAAACAACCAACCGTACTTTTTTTGCATCCTAAACCTCACAAGATAGAGAAATCCCCGCATCCACGATGCGCAGTCGCACATCTAGCCAATTGCAGCCAGCAATTCAACCCATAGATTCAATCACGCGAAAATGGCGCACACGAGCTTTGTGCCAGGGCGCCCCAGGCGTTCGCGGCTGGCTGATACAAATGACGCGGCGTATCGCAGATAGCCGCGTAAGCGAGCAGCAGGGAGCCCCGAAGGGGCCCCAATGCGAGCCCTAACAGACAAGCGACGCGTATTGGCCGCAGGCCGATAGCGACGCGCAGACCGGCGTATCGCGACAGCGATAGACGGGCGAACAAAAACAAAAAAAGACGCCCGAAGGCGTCCTTTTTATGAAAACCGCGATTGTGCTATCGCAGCATTAGTTGGAAGTATAGACGGCACCTGCCTGTGCGCGGTGATGAATGGGCGAATAGGCGTGATAATCGATTTCGGGGAAGATATTGTCTTTCCACTCGAGCTCGGAAATCCAGTTGGGTTCGAGGCGATTTTCGACGATCTGGAAATAGATGCCGTTGAAGCGCGAGATGTGATCGCGGGTGCGTTTTTCGGCGTATTCGACGGAGGTGTTGGTGGTGATGATGAATGCCCAGTCGGATGCCTGTGCGAGTAAGAGCTCGCGGGCAGCCTGATTGAGAGCGCGTTTGAGATCACCGTCGGCGTCGGGGAAGCGGCTGGCGAGTTCGACCATGCGTTCTTCGGCGCAATGGAGATGGGGATAAATCCAATCGTTGCCGTCGTTGAGCCAGACTTCGAAGAATCCGTTGGCACCCCAGCTGGACAGGCAGGGCATGACTTCCTGATGAACGGTTTCGATGTCGAGGTATTCGCTGGGCGTGATGGTGACGATTTCGTCCTGATCACAGGCGGCTTTGCGCATGAGGTATTCAAGGAACTGCGGGCCTTCGTACCACCAGTGTCCGTAGAGTTCGGCATCGTAGGGTGCGGTGATGTGAGGCGTGGTGCCGAGCACTTTTTTGAGGTAACGGCACTGAGCCTGACGGTTGAAGAGGAAGTTGCCGGCGTGTTCGGCTGCGGTTTCGGATGCCCAGGTCGGGACGTACGGCTCTTTGCGATCGAGTGGAACTTTTCCGGTGATGCGGAAGAATTTGAGGCCGGTGTTGCGGCGCAGACCATCGGAATGGAGGTAGGGGCGGACATCGGCATAAGGCAGATCGAAACCGAGATCGCGATAGAATTCGCGGTAATTGGGATGACCGGGATAACCGATTTCGGCGCTCCAGACCTGGCGTGAGCTTTCGAGATCGCGGGCAAATGCAGCGACGCCGCTTGGCGTCACGACTGGACGGAAAGTGCCGTATCGTGCGGGCGGATTGGACTGCGTGAGGCCATGCGATTCGAGAATGAAGAAGCGGATGCCGAATTCTGCAAGCAGCGCATCGATGCCGGGGACAAATGCGCATTCCGGAAGCCAGATACCGCGAGGGGCGCGACCGAAATGCTTTTTATAATTGTTGACGGCGATGGAGATCTGGGCACGGCGGGCTTCGTCGGTGACCATGAGCGGGAGGAAGCCATGGGTGGCACCGCAGGTGATGATTTCGAGAGAACCTTCGTCCTGGAACTGCTTGAAAACGGGCAGAATCTGGCGATGCCATTCTTCATTGAAGAGACGCTTGGTTTCGGCAAGTTCATAAGCAGCCGAATGCGCAGCATCATGGAACGGCGTACCTGTTTTTGCGATTTTCTGTTTTTCGGCGAGTTCGCTGAGTTTTTCGAGATGCGCGGCATAGCGCTCCTGAAGGAGGGGATCGGCGAGCATTTCGCAGAGCGGTGGCGTGAGGCTCATGGTGAGACGGAAGCGAATGCCGTCGTCGGTGAGCCGGCGCATCATGCGCAAAAGCGGGATATAAGTCTCCGTCATAGCCTCATAGAGCCAGTCTTCTTCGAGGAAGTCAGGATATTCGGGGTGACGGACAAAAGGCAGATGCGCATGCAGGACGATGCTGAGATAACCTTGTAAACTCATGAAATTGTCATCCTTCCAGTTATTTAAACGGAATCGGGGATTCCGCAATCAGTCACAGAAACGAAAGCGAGATTAATGGCGACGAACGAGTCTGTCGCTTGAGATGAGGAGATCGGAGGAGCCGGGGGCACCTGGAGCACCAAGTGACCCAAAGCGCGAAGACATGGAGCAACCGAATGGGTGATCCTGGGATTCGACGGAGCGATCGTAACCACCACCAGTGATGGCGGGCGCGATCATGCGCTGAGCATAATCCGGGGCCTGTGGGGCATAACCGGGAGCCGGTGCTTCGTAAACGACGGCGCCGTTGCTGACGTCGATCCAACGTTCATCGTACTGGCGCTGCTGCGTCAGACCGAGCTGTTCCGCAATGCGAACTCTGGATTCGAGCTTGACTTCGGGTGCACCGCTGGGCTGGATTTTTGCAAGCGTCACACGGGCAACACTCGACGAAGGCACGCGGAAATAGCCACGGCCATTGCGTCTGACGGGTGTCGAGAACTGCTGGAGGATGTTGTTATTGTAATCGTATGCGGTGAGCAGCCAGCCGTTGTCGCTTTCAATATCGGCATTCCAATAGACAAAGATGGTGCCGGGATCGCGGACAAGCGCAAACAGACAGGTGCCGGGCACATATTCCGGAAGGATGGCGCCGTGATCGATAAAGACCGAGCCGGGTTCAACCGGGGCCGGTTCTTTGACCTTTTCGTCATCTTTATCGTCCTTTTTGGCGCCTTTTTTGGATTTGACAACGATTTTGCCGTTCTCATCGAGTTCTTCGACTTCGTCAGCATCTGCCTCATCATCCTCGTCATCCGCAGCACCGGCCTTGGAAGATGCAGACTTTTTATCGTCTTTGGCGGCAGATTTTTTATCGTCTTTGGCGGCAGACTCAATTTCGTCTTTTTCTGCTTTTTCAGCAGACTTCTTATCAGCAGCAACTTTGGAGTCTTTTTCTGCTGCTGACTTTGCGGCAGATGGATTCACGTCTGCATCTGCTGCGATAATGGCTTCGATGAGCTCTTCTTTTTTGAGCGCGCTGATTCGCTTCACGCCTAGCTTTTCGGCATCAACGCGAAGCTCCTTAACCGTTTTCTGAGTCAACTCTGACCTTTCCACAACTATATCTCCTTAGTCGGATTCATCACCATAAAACACAGGGGGAATCTGCAAACCGAAACTGTAACGATTCCACAATCGTAAGACAATTCCGGAAAAACAACCGACACTTGTTTATCACATTCGGCCCCCCAATTAAAGGAAAACGTCTGCCTTTCATTTTTATCCGCAAACCATGCGTTAGTGCGTTTCTCAAGGATTTGTCCCGATTTCTGCACATGCCAGGGATCGCAGAACTGCAAAAGCAGATGTGCGCATCTGCCGAAGTAAATTCAGTCGCACACATGTAGGTGTTATTACCACACAAATAAAATAAGTCCAGAGTAAATAACAAATCACATGGAAAAACGAAAAATACCAGACGTCTTTGCTAAAGTGCATCGATTGTGATACACAGTGCGCCGGTTGTCGCTGTTTTTTCAGTGACCGAATGCGGATTCTGTATGAGCTATCAGGAAAACGATACCATAGGCGGTGATCGATATCGCATTATCTCTCGCATCGGCGGTGGTGCAATGGGCGAGGTTTATAAGGCCGAGCAAATTGCGATGCACCGGTCAGTCGCGATAAAGATCATGCATGTCGAAGTCGCGGCAAACAATGAACTGGTAGAGCGTTTCAAACGTGAAGCGATAGCTGCAGGTCAGCTTCAACATTCAAATATCTGCGCGGTAAGTGATTTCGATCAGTCAGAGGACGGGAATTTCTTCATCGTCATGGAAATGCTCGAGGGAGAATCCCTCCTGGAACGTCTGCACCGGGTTCACCACATGGAGCCCATCCAGGCCCTCAACATCATCAAACAGCTTCTGAATGCGCTGCAATGCGCCCATGAACACGGCATTATTCACCGCGACGTGAAACCGGAGAACATCTATCTGGTCAAGCGCGACAACACCGATGATTTCGTCAAGCTGATCGATTTCGGGATTGCGCACAGCTCGAACAAGGCGATGCCAACGCTCACGCAAACAGGCGAATTGTTCGGCACACCGCAATATCTGTCGCCCGAGCAGGCCCGTGGCGACGAGATAGACAACCGTTCCGACCTCTATTCGTGCGGCATTATTCTGTATGAGATGCTTACCGGCGAACCGCCGTTCCGATCGAGCAATTTCATCGAATTGCTGAATATGCAGGTGTTTACTCCGGCCCCTCATCTGCCAAAGGATATTGCACAGCATCAGGTACTCGACCTCATCGTCCAGAAACTGTTGCAAAAAGACCGCGAAGACCGCTACCCAACCGCATCAGCAGTTATCGAAGATCTCGACAATGTGCTGTTTATGCTGAACGCTGCGTCACCCGATAAAGCCGAAGCACTCGCCTCGCTTGTTCTGACATCTCCGAAACTGATGACGCTGACCATCGATCCGGTAAACAAGCGTTCGAAAAACCTCACGGTATTGCTGGCAAGCGGTATCCTGATTCTGCTGGTGATTCTGATTGCAGTCATCGTCCAGGTCAACACCCCCAAATCCTACATAGACGAAAAAACAGAGACAAAGGTCTACGCGACCACTGAGCCCATCGTACCGACCAAGCCCCAGCCATTCAATTATGAAGAAGCAGGATTCAAGGTTTCCTACGATCCTGTCCTGTCGAAAAATCAGAATCTCGTATCTGCAGTTGAAAACTATCCCGAACACATCGATTCCGTCATGGTTTCGCTCAACGCAGTGAAAGACCTGTACAAGGATCATCCGAACTACATGCGCCTGCGGCTGATGGCACTCGACAAAGTGGCAGAAACGGAAGAATCGAACGCGGAAATCATGCAGATCCTGACCAGCTTATTGGCTGTCGTTCCCGATGCCGGTCGAAATGAAAGCGTCCGTTCGGTCATCTTTGGGCTGTTGAATTCGAAAGCACACTACAAGGAAATCATGGAGCTGCTCTCGAATAATCCCAACAAGGATAAGGCAACCGGCATTGCCTGGATGATCATCCATTCTCCATTCGACCGATTTGAACTTCGCACCAACCGACTCATCGAAGTTTATGACGGACTTGATCACGACAGAGTGCCGGAATGGCTGCACAAATCCGTCGATATCTGGCGCATCGACAAAAACAACTGCGCAGAGCGCTTCCAGCTGCTCATCGTTCTGGAATCGGAAAAAGACCCCGATTTCAAAGAGAATGTGCTGAAGCCGCTTTATGAGAACAAGCCAAAGAAAAGCGATCCAAACGCCTGTATCCGGACCTGGATTGAACAAATCATGTCTGTCCCCGGACCGGATGCGTCAGACGAAGAAGACAAGCCGTCGGAAAGCTCCAAATCAAATGACGAACCGGAGAAATCCGCACCGGTTGCAAAGACACAGAAAAGCAACGGTTCGTCCAAAAGCTCAGGCAAAAAAAGCAGATCTTTCTGGGGCAGTGTCGAGCATGCATTTACGGGAAAATAGCCCGCTATTCATCGAGCGATCCGCGAAACACAAATCGAGCTGGTCCGCATAAACGCATGCGCTCGGCGTTGTTCTCCGGAACCGTGACACAGAGATCGCCGCCCGGCGCATGGATTTGTATGCATCCAAAAGTGCGATGCGCATGACAATAGGCTGCAGCAGCTGCCACACATCCCGTTCCGCATGCCGGCGTCGGACCCGCTCCTCGCTCGTAAACCGCGAATCTGAGCGTTTTTTCGCCAACTGCCCGTATGAATTCGATGTTGCTTCGATCGGGAAAATGCGGATGATTCGAAAGAAATTCACCGGATTCGGCGAGTGCAGTATCGGGATCGTCGGTTTCAAAAACGGCATGCGGATTACCGACATCGACCTGAATCCCGCACCAAACCTTATCGTTTTGCCGGATTTCACAGTTGCCCGTGATATTGGCGTGATCGATGGCGACTTCGATTTGAAATTCGCTGGCGTCACCGGAAATATAACGCACATGCTGCAATCCGCCCAGAGTATCGATATACAGCGGCCGCGCGAGATCGGGAATACGGCGCTTGTAAAGATAACGGGCTGCACAGCGAATACCATTGCCACACATGGCTGCGATCGATCCATCCGAATTGATGATGTGCATGAATGCGTCGGCACGATCAGATAACGCGAGCACCAGA
>CAMKRB010000215.1 GCA_946415045.1 uncultured Myxococcales bacterium | reverse complement strand
CACGATGACTGACTTTTTGGTTACTTCCAAATCTGTAACATTAAATGTATACAGAACAGGCTGAACACCACCGCTTACTGTTTCGCTGAATTCTGCACCCGACGCATAATTCTGTGCGGTCGTTGAAAGCGCATTCATATCACATGCCGCGTCCGAATAGAAAAGCATGACGCGTTTAATTGTACTATATTTGTTGGAATCGTAATCTGCTTCGATTCTAACATCATATTTATCCTGGGTGTTTACGTGGATCGGCAATGTTGCCGTCGCTTTTCCATCTGTTGCCGTCAACACTGCGTCGCAGTTGGAATTCTGAACAGTGACTTTACCGGAATACAAACCATTCTGGGTTCTGACATTCTTGGAAGAAATGCTCACGCAGTCATTGCTGTCCAGTGACAATGAGATGGCACCATCATTAATGGGACTGCCGTCTCCGGCTGTATATTCAATCGTGAATGGACCTTCGCCTGCTGCATAGGCAATTTCCAGATTATCTCTGTCAAATGCCAGCGTCGCATCACCCACTTCGACGTGCGATACGGCAACATTCACGATCTTCGAATCGGAACCAACCGATACTGTGAGCTTGGCATTGCAGTCCTCGCTATAGGCAATCACTTTCACCGTCGCTTCGCCGTTGACCAGATCATACGATGCGAGTTCGGGGGCTGCACAGGATGCATTGTCTGAACTGACGCTGATCTTGCCATCCTGAGCTGCGCCATTGAGCTTGTATGTCGCTGTGAATGTAGCGCTGTCGTCTCTCTTGGCAATATCGAGGCTGGATGCAGAAACATTCAGTACCGGTGTGTCGCTCGCGGCCACATTGTAAGTCACGACGACTGAACTCGTACCGTCACTCAAATCCAGACGGCCTGCGCAACTATCGTCTACTGCCTGCAGATTCAGCGATCCATTGCCGCGTGCATCCAGCTGGACGCTTGGAACGGTCTGCACACACGCATCGTTGTTGTTCACAACGTCTACGATTGCACTCGCTTCACCGGTAAGCGTCACGACCTGCGGCTGACCATAGTTCATACTCACAGATGTGGGGTTCGCACGAAGTCCTGCACCGGGCTGGTCAGGAATGTTTGTCTTTTTTCCGGAATCATCCGAACATGCATAAATACTGGTTGCTCCAACGATGGCACATAAGGCGAGTACAATTCCACTGCGTTTTTTCATTACATCCTCCATGGTGCTCGCGCACCTGAATCATCCGGGACGCGCACGCGCCCCGATTAATCACTGGCTGTTGGTTGCTGCATAAGTGCCGCAATCAACTACCAACAAGCGGCACCTATTTTAGACAAAAAATGCTACACAATCAACTTTGTAACTCAAAAAAGGCATTTTTTGTGTAACTGCTCAACCCCAGTCAATGAACGCCGTTAGGCGTTCAATATCCATAGCCCTCGGTTGGAGCAGTAGGCGACTACCGGGGGACAAAGGGCATCCCCCGGCAATGAACGCCGTCAGGCGTTCAATATCCATAGCCCCCGGCGTCTCCGGAATCTGCTGCTGTGCAACCCCTTTCGGGCTTTTCATTGGGCCGGGTAATTATTGGTTATGTTTAACCAGTGTGGATATAGCGTGACCCCGATATGTATGAGATACTGGCGAAGAGCGCCGAGGATCGAGCGGCGAGTTCGCCATGAACACTCGTGGCTCATTGCTCATCGCTCGCGGCCGCAAAGCAGACAACCTTACTTTTTCATATCCACGATCGTTAAACTGAGCCTAATTATTTATCCGTGCGAACGATCAGCGACTTGTCGTAATCCGCTGGCGGCTCGTAACCCAACAGCGAAATCGCGGTCGCTGCGATGTTCGACAAACGGCGCACCTCAAGACTGTCGTCCAGTTTCCACGGCAGTTTTCCGGTCGGATCATATAACCAGCACGGCACGCGGTTCAGCGTGTGGCTCGTCAGCGGCACGGGGTTCCCATCCGCATCCTTGACGAATTCGCCCTTCTTGTTCAGCTGGATCATCTGGTCGGAATTGCCGTGATCTGCCGTGACGATCGCCACACCACCAATGGCCTTCACTTTGTCCAGCAACCGGCCCAAAGCCAGATTGACGGCTTCGATGGCGATAATCGTTGCTTCCAGATTGCCCGTGTGTCCCACCATATCGCCGTTCGCATAATTGATGCGCACCAGATCGTAGTGATTCTTGTCGAGCTCGGCGATCACCGCATCCGTCACTTCCGCGCATTTCATCCACGGGCGTTCACTGAATTCCACGCGATCGCTTTCGACTTCGATGTACTTTTCCAGCTTCTCGTCGAAATATCCCGAACGATTGCCGTTCCAAAAATAAGTCACATGGCCGAATTTCTGGGTTTCGGCGGCTGCGAGCGTGCGCAGGCCTGTCGCCACCAGATATTCGCCCGATGTGCGGTCAATCGCCGGCGGCGCAACCAGAAAATGGCTTGGAATATGCGCATCGCCGTCATATTCCATCATACCGGCATAGCGAACGAGCGGCACATGCACGCGATCGAATTTGTCAAAACATTTGCTGTCGAATGCACGCGAAATCTCAATCGCACGATCGCCACGGAAATTGTACATGATTACCGAATCGCCGTCTTCGATGGTGCCCACCGGCTTTCCATCTTTGGCAACGACAAATGGCGGCAGATTCTGGTCCGAAATGCCTTCTTCCTCGGCGCGATAGGTCTCAATGGCCTGGCGTGCGCTTGCAAACTGGCGGCCTTCGCCAAGTACGTGGGCTTTCCAGCCGCGTTCGACGATACGCCAGTCGGCTTCGTAGCGGTCCATCGTCGTGATCATGCGGCCGCCGCCTGACGCAATGCGATAGTTGCGATCGGCTTTTGCGTTGATTTCGGACAGAACGCCTTCGAGCTTGTCGACATAAATCAGGCTCGTCGTCGCGCCCACATCGCGGCCATCCAGAAGCGCATGCACACAAAGCGACGAAACACCTGCAGCATCCGCATGGCGAATCATCGAAATCAAATGGTCGATATGCGAATGCACATTGCCGTCGCTCAACAGACCGATAAAATGCAGCGTCCGCTTGTTGGCAACCACCGGATTCACCAGCCATTTCCAGGTTTCGCCTGCATAAATGCGCTCACTCTGTACCGCTTCTTCGACCAGTCTTGCACCCTGGGCAAAGACGCGCCCGGCACCAAGTGCATTGTGTCCAACTTCGCTGTTGCCCATATCGGCATCGGTCGGCATCCCGACGTGCGTGCCGTGCGCAAACAAAAAGGTCTTCTGCGCGACCTTGTCCAGCATGTCGAATACTGGGGTTCTGGCAAGATAAACGGCATCACCGGCATCTTTGCGGCCTTCACCGACGCCATCCAGTACAATAATGAAAACCGGACCCTGGGGACGAACAACGTCTGACTTCTTTAACGCTTCAAGCATGGTTACTTCACCTTCCTTTTTATATGGACATAAACCGGGGCGTTGCGGGGCAGAGCCCCGCAGCGGGGGTAGGCGCGTACCTCACCTCATACTCCCTGCCCCCTTTCCCCTCTCCACAGTGGAGAGGGGGAGTGGGGGAAGCCGCATCGCGGCAGGGGGGGAGAGGTGAGGTAGCGCCGTAGGGGGCGTCTGCCCCCGCCAAAAAACAATTCTCAAATCGGTAAAAAATTACCGATTTCGCGCATTCATACGCCATTGCGTCATCAAGCGCAAGCAAATCAGAATCTTGTTTATTCTGCGCGGTCCTCCATCGGCATCGAGCTGTTGAATGCATTATAACAATTGTTGTCGCCGCACAGATTGTTACCAAGACAGTAGCTGTCCTTTGGAATGGGCAAATCACCGCATCTGCACGATTCTTTAGTGCAACGCCACAGCGTTCCGTTTTCACACATGTAGTTCCCGAGCTGGTCTGAGGCCATCGGCACGCCATTGCAATAACACGTATCGTTTTCGTAGGTGATGCCGTTGAATGAATCCCATACTGGGCAGAGGGCATTTAACCGGCTCGTTTCCTGTATACAACGCCCTTTGCTGCATTGTTCTCCATTTACACAGGTCTCGCTGCCGCATGCACACGATTCTTTGGCACAGAACCAGCCATCAAAATAGTACGAGTACGTATATGAGATGTGATGATTCTCATTTTCATCACTATCATTATCATTATCGTCGTCATCATCGTCGTCATCATCGTCGTCATCATCGTTTAAATTGACGCTGAATTGGGCAGAGCGAGTGTCTTTTTTCAATTCATGTGTATATTGCATGGATAGATTGCAATAGTAGTCAGTTGCATTTGATGGCATATCATTTTCTGCACAAATACAGGCGTCCACTGGTGCAATGGTTTCATCATCATCAATCAGTTTGTCTGAAATATCAAGGAAATACTCAATTTCTGTATCGTTGCATGTTTCGGATAAATATCCATTGGAATTGGTCTTGCGTTCATTGGAGGCGCAATCCGTGCACAACTGTTCGTTTTCGCAGGTCTGGCCGTTGAAAATCTTCGCGTCACCGCACGAACACATATATGGACGTATCTTCATTAATTTAGATTTAACATCTTTCTGCATATTATTTGAATCTGTTTTCATAATGTCCAGAAGATACTTCATTTCAGCGATCTGACAAACCTGATGGCTATCGATGCACCGGTAACCGAGTTCCAGTGGCTTGCCGCCACACATACATCCTGG
Organism: uncultured Myxococcales bacterium; assembly: GCA_946415045.1. Classification (GTDB taxonomy): domain Bacteria; phylum Myxococcota_A; class Bradymonadia; order UBA4248; family UBA4248; genus UBA4248. The sequence continues at coordinate 1,921 of CAMKRB010000215.1, read as the reverse complement.
CTTGAATTCGCCATTCTGACATATACACTGGCCATCTTCGCAAATCATATTATAGCCGCAGGCATGTGAATCACAATTACACAGCGAGTATTCGCGATCGCAGATTTGTTTGCCATCTACACATTTATTGCCAGATTCAAGTGGTTTGTTACCGCATAAACATCCTTCATTATCACTATTTTGGCCACAGATAACTTTACCGCCTCTGCAGATATCCCCTCTGGGTATTTTTTCACCTCCGCATTTGCAGCCACTATCATCATCGTCATCGTCGTACCAATCGTCATCGTCGTGCCAATAGTCGCATACCTGTTTGCTTGCGACGCATTTATAATATTTTTTTAAAGGTGTGCCACCGCATAAACAGCCTTCATTGGTGCTTTCGCTGGCGCACCGGTTTTTATCTTTCACGCAGATATCGCCTTCGGCTGTTTTCCCTTCGCCGCAAATACATCCGTCTTTATTTGTGCATATCTGGTTGTCATGTAAACTGCATTGGTAATCCATCCTAAGCGGTTCGCCGCCGCACATACAGCCAACTGTGTCACAGATTTGCTTATTATTTTCGCAGCGATATCCATCTTTGAGCTGCTCACTGCCGCACATACACTTATCATCTTTGCAATATGCGCCTTTGGGGCACATGCCGTCGCCGCAGATGCACATGGCTGGATTCGATCGATTGCAGTACCAGTGGCGATCACTGTCTTTTTCCTTGCGGCATTCATAGCCATCGGCCTGTTCTGGTCTCAATTCCGGTGTTTTACCGGCGCTGTGGCAATAGAAGCGAGAGTCTTCTATCTTGTCTGTATAGGGACATCCTGCGTATTTGCTGCATTTGCCATTATCGCACATTTCGCCGGTTTTGCAGGCCGTCATACCGCATGCGCATTTATCCATATCACATACAAATTTGATGCGATTTGTCTGGGTTTCATCACCCTCACCCTCACTCTCACCCTCACCCTCACCCTCGATCTCACCCTCGCTATCCGTAAGTGTGGGGGAGGTACTGCGGTCTGAGGCCAGTGCGCTAAATGGCAAAACGCCATTGCAAACGACGACCTCTTCACCTTTTTTGTCAAGTGTCTCAAAGGTATCTCTTGGATATCCCGAAAAATTCTGAGATGCGGCATCAATGTCTTTATAATACCGATAATACATGTATGCATGATGGCAGCCACCTTGCTTCAGACATGTCCATTGTCCTGATTTCACTCTCAGCTCATCCTCCCAATTGTAAGTCCACTCTTCAACACAGGTAAAACTGGCACAATCCGTACATTCGACTCGTCTGCAATCAACTCCCTTGCATGATGCTGGACAATATCGCACGTTACCAACGGTTTCGCCTCGCGTATAGATGATTTTGCTGTAATCTTCATCCTCTTCATCGCCATCATCGTAACAACAATCTTCATTGTATTCTTCTTCGTCATCATCTTCGTCATCGGATGTGATAAATTTCTTGTTCACGCAATGGCCCTGTTTGCAGAATTCTCCGGTTTTGTAGTGATGTGAACCGCATGTGCATCCCGTTTTATCCATACATTCAACGCGACCGTAGTCGTTACACTCAAATTCAGGCGCATGATCCAATGTGATGCCTTCGACGACTTCATTGCCACAGGTACACCCTAGGAATGAGCATTTCGCTCCCCTGGGACATGCAGATTGATGGCATTTGCAGCTGTCCTTGTTGCAAATCAATCCACCAGAACATTCATAGTTGCCGATATCTTCTTTTTTCAATCCTAGAACGAGATTACCATCGCACATGCAGCCTTCCGGCGTACATGTGCCATTCTTTGGGCACATGCCATTGCCGCAGATGCATCCATCTTCCGATTTGCAATCCAACGCATCATAAGAACACTCATATTTGGGTATATCAGATGCAGGTATATGCATATCTGTAATG
>CAMKRB010000214.1 GCA_946415045.1 uncultured Myxococcales bacterium | reverse complement strand
GTTTAAGCGAGTGCCTTTATTCACTCGCTTTATGGGGGCGAGTCAAGTTTTTATCGCGCCGTATGCCGCAGGCATAGGCGCGCCGCGCAAGGCGTATTGGCGGCATGTCGAGACGTGCGACCCGCACGTCTCTCACGCCGCCAATAGCCGCGCCCCCCATAAAATAAAATGAATATTCATGCGATTTGTGATAAAAGCCGCGCGGCTTCGTGCCGGGTTTGAATGGAATCCGGCCAAATCAATGGAGAATTAACGTGAAATCGAACGAACTGAGAGAGAAATTTCTCGCATATTTTAAAGGTCTGAATCATGAAGTCGTGGCGAGTTCGCCGGTTATCCCGAGAAACGACCCGACGCTGCTGTTCGCGAATGCGGGCATGAATCAGTTTAAGGAAGTGTTTTTGGGCAACGAAGTGCGCAGCTACAAGCGCGCGACGAGCGTCCAGAAGTGCATCCGCGCGGGCGGCAAGCACAACGATCTCGATGAAGTCGGCAAAGATGGCCGCCATCTGACGTTTTTTGAGATGCTCGGCAACTGGTCATTCGGCGACTATTTTAAAGCCGAAGCCACGCAATGGGCATGGGATTTTTTGACCAAACACCTCGGTTTGAAGCCTGAGAATCTGTACGTAAGCGTCTATAAAGACGACGATGAAGCGTATGGGATTTGGAACGAAAAAGTCGGCGTTCCCAAGGATCACATTGCGCGTTTTGGCGATATCGAAAAGGGCGACGAAGAGAATTTCTGGAGCATGGGGCCGGTGGGCGCATGCGGTCCGTGTACCGAGATTTACATCGATAAGACGCCGGATCAGCCGAATCTGTGGGGGGCGGATTATCCCGAAGACCGCTATCTCGAGCTGTGGAACATCGTCTTTATGCAGTTTGAACGCGCTGAAGACGGCACGCTGACGCGTCTGCCGATGTGCAGCGTCGATACGGGCATGGGCATGGAGCGCATTCTGGGGATTTTGCAGAACGTCGATTCGGTCTATGAAACCGATTTGTTCAAGGGGATTCTTGAGAAAATATCGGCGATGCTGGGCAAGAATATGACGCAGGATGAGATTCTGGCGTCTCCGGATGTGACGGCTTATCGCGTGATTGCCGATCATGTTCGCACGCTCACATTTGCAATCAGTGAAGGTCAGCCGTTCTCGAACGACGGCCGCGGTTATGTATTGCGCAGAATTCTGCGCCGTGCCGTGCGTTTTGGCCGTATGCTCGGTTTCGACAAGCCGTTTCTGCATCAGGTTTCGCAGGCGGTTGTCGATTCGTTTGCGTCCGCCTATCCGGAGCTTGGGCTTGTCGCACGCCAGACGCAGGAAGTGATTCGCATTGAGGAAGAACGCTTCTTTGCGACACTGGACCGCGGTATTGCGAGATTCGAAGAAGTCGTATCGAAGCTCAAGGGCAAGACCATTCCTGGCCGCGATGCATTCGTGCTTTACGACACCTACGGTTTCCCGCTCGATTTGACGCAGATCATGGCCGAAGAGCGCGGCTTGTCGGTGGATGAAGCCGGTTTCCAGGAGGCGTTGAATGAGCAGCGCCAGCGATCGAGTGAAAAAGCCAAATTTTATACGAATATTCAGGAACCGTGGACGATTCTGCAAGAGGGACAGACCTGTGAATTCGTCGGCTATACAAATGATAAAGCCGAATCGGATATTTTGCGCTATCGTCAGAGCGGCGACATCTGCGAAATCATTCTGCGCCGGACGCCGTTTTATGCCGAAGGCGGCGGCGAAGTCGGCGATCACGGCACGATCTCATTGAATGGTGCGGATTTGGTGTTCAATGTTATCGACACGATTCGCGGTGAAGGCGGCATCGTGCATGTGTGCGAAATCCGCGAGGGTTTTGTCACCGCCGATGCGATGAAGGGCACGTTTACAGCCAGTGTTGATGCGGAATTCCGCGCAGCCGTTTCGGCAAATCATACGTGCACGCACTTGCTGCAGGCGGCGCTGCGTTCGCTGGTGAGCAAAGAGATCTATCAGGCTGGTTCGCTCGTTCGCCCCGATCGTTTTCGCTTCGATTTTACGTTTCCACGTGCACTTACCCCACACGAACTCGCCCAGGTCGAAGCCCGCGTGAACCAGAACATCGCCGAAGCCCACCGCGTGATCAAGCATGCGGATGTGCCCATTGAACAGGCCAAGACGATGGGTGCGATGGCGATTTTCGGCGAAAAATATGGCGATAAGGTTCGCGTGATCGAAGTCACCGACGGCGTGAGCACCGAATTCTGCGGCGGCATTCACGTCGACAACACCCGCGACATCCAGACATTCCGCATTGTTTCGGAATCGGCGATTGCCGCCGGCGTGCGCCGCATCGAATGCGTCACGCGCAAAAGCGCAATGGAGCTTTATAACAGCGAACGCAAGCTCGTCGCCGAAATCGCCGGTTTGCTGCATTGCGACGTTTCGAGCATTCCGACGCGCATCGAAAAATTGCGCGACACCGCATCACGCCTCGAAAAAGAGCTCGAACAAGCCAATATCCGCGTTGCCCAGGCAGAACTGGCGGGCATCCTCGCCACTCGCAAGGATTCGGCAAATGGCGTTGCAGTTTATGCAGCCCACCTGAATGTGCGCGATCGCAAGGATTTGCTGACTTACGGCGATCTTTTGCGCGACAAGATGAAGAATGGCGTTGCGATGATCGGCGCGATTCTGGACGGCAAACCCGCGCTCACCTGCGTCGTTTCTGAAGATGCGGTCAAAGCCGGTCTCCACGCCGGAAAGCTCGTGGGCGCTTGCGCCGCGATTGTTGGCGGAAAAGGCGGCGGTCGTCCGAATGCAGCTCAGGCTGGCGGCACCGATGCGGATAAACTCGATGAGGCCATCCAGAATATCTATAAAATCGTCGAATAATAAGGCTATGTTTAACCAGTGTGGATATTGAGTTACCCCAATATGTGTGAGAAACCGGCCAAGAGTGTTGAGCATCGAGCGTCGAGTTTTCCAATGAGCACTCGTGGCTCATTGCTCTTCGCTCGTGGCCGCAAAGCAGGCAACCTTATTTATTCATATCCACGATCGTTAAACTGAGCCAATAATAATTATATATTATAGGTGGAGACGTTCATTCGAACGTCTCTGCTCGCCTTGAGACGTGTCACGACACGTCTCTACGGCTCGCTTAACGCCGCTATCCTTCGGGCGACCCCATGGGGTCGCCCTTACAGGATACGCGGCGTTTTATATATTATTTACACGGAATCGGTTCGACCTCGAATACACCCATTTCGCGTTTGTAACCCGAAATTCTGGAATTGAGATCGGACAGTAAATAGTATTGATTATTGGCCGCATTCGTTCGCAAAGGAATCGCGCGTCCGACCAGTGCATAGCTATCGGCATGCATGGATTCACTGCAAAACGCATCGCCATCCGAGAATCCCTCGACAGCTTTCTGATTCATGGTCATACGCCCGAGAGCACCGGACTGCATTACCGGAATCGACAAGTCGCCGCCCAGACGATTTTCCTCATCTGCAGCACGGGCTGCATTCGTAAGACCTGTATAGATCTTGAACGTATCCTGCTTGTACCATTTCGAGGCATCCATACGTGCTTCCCAGGCCTTGTTTGCCGTACTCGTGTCGGAAGACACAGACGCCTGATAGGCTTTTACAATGGCGTTATTCTTGGCTTCGGTTGCGATTGTCAGCGTATTGGCAGGATCCCGGGCTTTGTTGCGCAAAATACCACCGATCTGATGCGCAGCCTGCGCAGCCTGGCGATTGTATTTAAATGCCAGCGTTGTTCGCGTCTCGTTATGCATAATTCTCAGCGATAACAATGCAATGGCAGAAGCGGAAAGCACGATGAGCATCACAACGATAAATGCAACACCCGAACGCGAAAACTGCACATGATTATTTGAATGATTTGTAGCTTTCATTTGTGCATCCTCCGTTAAAATACAATGTTTTCTGTCATCACCGGTTGTATTGGCTGCAGTCTGAGTGCCACCGGAAACACAGGATTGCATTGTATGATTCACCATCACCATAACTCTCTGTACCATCATGGAGAACCTGACACTGCCGCATTCAGATTGATATCTGTACTAATCGAAGCCCATTCGGCATTTCTGTTTTTGATCATCGAAGTACCATAAGCCTGGCCAAACGCATGACCTTTGCCATCACTATCATACCAGAATGCGCCATTCACTGAGTTTGCGGTTCCATCGGGTGTTGATGCGATATTCTCGCTGGCAGCAGACAGACAGAATCCCAACCCAATCACATCTTTTAAATCGATATCCAGCGGATTATTCTCATCGCCAGGAATATCGTCGCATTTGACCACCGGATGCGCATCCGTGATCGCGAACACTTTAAACATCTTGACATTCTGAATAAGGATTTCACACGTATCCGAATCGTAACTCTTGGTGCTGTCGAACGGATCGCCATAGCAGCGCATCAGTTTGCCGTTGTCGAGATGATAATTCACCATCAGAACGGGAAAGACGGAATCGCCCACGAAAGTATCGGTCGCCGAAAAACCAAAGGTAGTGAGCGTACCACAGGGGTTGATGCTATTGTCTGAATAATTCCATTTGGTAAAAATGCCCTTGTTTTCTGGCGAAATGATATAGGCAGCATGCGCATATCTGAAAGCGCGATCGAAAACGGCATCAAATCCGTTATCGGCAACAAACTTTCTTGCCGGTTCATCGTCAGCAGTACCGAAATCCACCGCAGCCAAAGGCAGCTGCATGCCGTTCTCGAACGTGATCTTGCCATCGGTATAGGTTTTTACAGTAAAACCGTCATAGTCGGTCAAATCGGCCAAAAAATTCACGCTTGATTGAGTCGCGTTCGAATAAGTGACATGGAGTGCATTAAACTGTACGGATCCAGACGAAACACAAACCGAAACGCGGTCAGTGGCACCGGTTTTACCAAAAGGTGCATGGTAACCAATGCGGCTGAAATCGCGCTGTAAAATCAACTCAGCATTTCGCAGGTTGGATTCGAGCACTCGCCGGTCGTTTTGATCATAAAAATTCCGCGATGAACCCGTCATCAGCCCATAGGCAGCGATCACCACAATCGACGTGATAAACACAGCCACGATAAGCTCTATCAGTGTAAATCCACGATTTTTCATGACGTTCCTCAAAGGATGGGAGCCAGTGGCAACAGCCCGCGACAACAAACCACCAGATTTCATTGTGGTTTACTCAAAACGAATGGCAAAGTCACAAAAGCGCAATGTGAATAATCATCGCTTTTGGCAGTGGAGAGTGTGTCAAAATTGGCCAGTGTATCGGCTTCCCCCGCACACGTGGCACCGTTTGTCGACCAAATCACGCGAAGCTCACCGAAGAAAGAGTTTTCGATGGGAGTCGTACCGGAATCGGGATTATGCTGTCTGACCGCCACGAGATAATTGCTGGGATAGGATAAGCCGGTCGCCGGAGCCATATACTGCCATGCGTTCGCAATAGCTGCATTGCCCGATGCCACTTTGGCCTCGAACACGCCGTTTGCATCCCAGTTGTTCAGATCTTCGGCGAGCACCTCAAGTCTGGACAGTTCCTGTTCAGCGAGAAACACCGCATTGGTGCGATCATGCGAAACCGCATTAAACTCAATGGTCGTGAGCATCATGGCGAGCACACCGAGGCAACCGATTGCCAGAATTGCGGCAGCGACCATGACTTCAATCAATGTAAAACCGCGTTTCATTGCATACCTCCGTTCGCTTGCGCCAAACGCCCTTCAAATCTACCATAAAAACAAAGAATCGCAAATCAGCGTCATTTAAACAGCTTCTTTTTGAGTCCTCCAAAGAAGCCGTCTTTGCTGTCTTTTTCATCTTTCTTCTCGGCCACGCCTTCTTCCCACCAGGCATCCGGCTCATCCGAGACCTCGAAATTTTCTAGATACTCAACCGGCACATTGTCCGGCAGCGTAATTTTTCTGGGATTGATGGCGACGTTCAGATTGATTTTCCATCTGCCGTCTTCTTTTCGCATATAAATCATGCGGTTTTCGCCATCGATATTGACAGTGAGTTCGGCGGTTGGATTGTCTTTTGTGCCGGTCACTTTTTCGCTCACGACTTTTGGATGAACCGGCGGCGTAATGCCGTCGATCAGATGCGACCACACATCTGTGGACTGTTCGTCGCTGTTCTCGACCATCGCGATCGAATCGGAAGTGAACGAATTGCGGAATTTTCCGATATTGTCTTTGTACGCGTACTCAACCGCAGCCTTGAACGCATCTTTAGGCTGCCGCCCGTAAAACTTGAAGAAATACACAGCGCCCGCAATAATGGCGACCGTCAGCATCACGACCAGCACGCGAATCAGCATTTTTATCCGCTGTTTGGCCTTTGCCTGAGCCATTTTCTTGAGCTGGTTCGGGTCTTTGGCTTTTTTAATGAGCTGCACTTCGGCCGGAGCCGCCGGTTTGGGAGGTTTTTTGATGCCGCCCATCGATGCAGCTTTTTTCAGATTCGGATTAACCTTGGGTGCCATAAATACCTCTGCAAGACAACACAACCCCATTTTATTCTATAAGATTTACAGGCAGTCATAAAGCATAAAAGAATATATTATTTCTGTTATTGCAGGGGGGCAGCGGCCCCCCTCGCGGCTATCGCTAA